>NZ_CAWUDO010000010.1:0-151273 GCF_963920935.1 Nostoc sp. CCY 9925
AACGAGTCTTTGAACTGGATGAATCCACCTTTTATCTCCGTTAACGAGTCTTTGATACTCGTGGACAATTTTTTTGTGCTGTCGGTAATTGCCTGCAACTACGCTGTAGTAGAGTGTATTTAATTGACAAATGACCAATGACAAATGACCAATGACCAATGACAAATGACAAAACGTATCTTCATCAGCTATAAGCGTAATGTTCACCCAGATGAGCTAGTTGCATCGCAAGTTTTCCAGGCGCTATCGCAGCAACACAAAGTCTTTATCGACCAAACGATGTCCATTGGCACACGCTGGGCTGAACGTATTGAAGCTGAAATCCGCCAAGCTGATTTTCTCATTACTTTTCTTTCCGCCTGGTCAACCCAAAGCGAGATGGTAGTAGCAGAAATCGAGACAGCACACCACTTGGCAAAATCACAGCAAGGATGCCCGGTAATTCTCCCAGTGCGTCTAGCATATCAAGAACCCCTCGTCTATCCTTTGAGTGCCTATCTCAATGGTATTAACTGGGCATTCTGGAAAGATGCAGAAGATACGCCCCGCCTGATAGATGAATTATTACAAGCTGTCTCTGGCAGCCCATTAACTATCAGTCCAGAAAAATCCCCCTCATCCCCGGTTGGTGAGCGAAGTCGAACCACATCCCTACCCCATCCCTTTCCTTCAGCCCAGCCCGTTTCGCTGGAAATGCCCGAAGGGACAATGGAATCACAATCTGACTTTTACGTAGAACGCTCATCTGATGCACTTGCTTTGCAAACTATTGAGCAGCAGGGTGTGACAATTACCATTAAAGGCCCCCGGCAAATGGGCAAAAGTTCACTGTTAATCCGCACTATTAAGACTGCTGTGAATGCAGGTAAGCAGGTTGCTTTGCTGGATTTTCAATTGTTTGACAAAGCCGCCTTAACTAATGCTGAACTCTTCTTTCGCCAGTTCTGTACTTGGTTAACTGATGAACTGGAAATGACGGACAAAGTTGCTGAATATTGGAATATGCCCTTGGGAAATAGTCAGCGCTGCACTCGTTATGTCGGTCGCTACCTGTTAAAGGATTTTGGCAACCCCCTTGTCTTGGCAATGGATGAAGTTGAAAGAGTTTTTGATACTGAATTTCGCTCTGATTTCTTTGGAATGCTGCGAAGCTGGCACAACAGCCGCGCCACAACACCCATTTGGAAGCAACTCGATTTAGCGCTGGTTACTTCCACCGAACCCTACCAGCTAATTGATAATCTCAACCAATCTCCGTTTAATGTTGGGCAGGTGATTGATTTAGAAGACTTCACACCAGCACAGGTTTCTGACCTCAACCGCCGTCACGATTCCCCTTTCAACCCCAAGGAAGAACAGCAATTAATGGCGTTGTTAGGGGGACATCCTTATTTAATACGCCTTGCACTCTACTCAGTTGCTAGCCAGCGCCTCTCTGCTACCGAACTATTTGCCAAGGCCACTACAGATAATGGCCCCTTTGGCAATCATCTGCGTAACCATCTCTTCCGGTTGCATAACAAACAGGAATTAGTTCAAGCAATGTTCCAAATAATCCGCCAGAATCTCTGCGAAGATGAGCGAATTTTCTTCCGCTTGCGGGGTGCAGGTTTAGTGCGTCGAGAAGGGCGTATAGTGTTACCGCGTTGTCAACTTTACGCCGAGTACTTCCGAGAACATCTGCGGTAATACCATTTTGGATTTTAGATTTTAGATTTTAGATTTTGGATTTGGGAATCGCTATTAAAGCATTTTCATTCTGGCGATATTTCCCGATAAGCTTGCCGACACTGCTCATAGTTGTCTGGTAAAATCTCGGCATTACCAAAACATAATTGCTCGTGAGTGGTAATTAAAGTTTCATAAGGCTGTATGGGACTTACAGACGATCGCAATAATTGTAAATATTCTCCATCTGTACGGCTGAGTTTGTGAGGTGCGATCGCTTGCTGATGCAAGTGCTGTAACATTGCTAAATAAAGACAACGGCAAGCTTCACGGTAGTTACCTTGATGGTAAAATTTTTGCGATCGCTCCAACAAAACCGCAACCGATGACTCATTAGAGCCATTTTTAACACCAAAAACCGTGAAATTCCTACCTCTACCCAACCAATAATATAAATAGGGGCTGAACTCTCGCCATAACCGCCAAGCTACCCAAGCTACAAATAAGCCTAGTATCAGCCAAAACATAAATTTTAGTAACTCGCCTACCCAAGGGCTAATTGACCATCCACCAGGCAATTCAGGCAAAGACCTTTCCAAGCGGTAAAACTGGTATTCCCACCATTCTCCAACTTGTTGTTGGAACTGAGAAAGCTGCCAATTCCAGCTAGTTTTTTCAAAAGCATCTGTAGACATAGTGGGGAGTGGGGGGTGTGGGAGGTGTGGGGAGTGTGGGGGGTGTGGGAGGTGTGGGGGGTGTGGGGAGATTATAAAAAAGCTTCCTACCCTTTCAATGCCCCATGCCCAATGCCCTATTCCCTAATGACAATTGAGTCTTTTTTTATCATTATCCAGCCGATAACGGCAAGTAGCCCACCAAATGCAATAAATCCTAGATCCCAAGCTAATTGATTTGGCCCTGGTTTAACATGATGGATACCAAGAATTTGGTGGTCAATTAGTCCTTCAACTACGTCGAATAACCCGGCACCAATCAGTATTGAACCAACAAAGGTCTGTGATGACCAAGGAACATCATCACGCCCTCCGGCACGCCATAGTAAGATGATTCCTACTACAGTTAATAGCCAATCGAAAGCATGGAATAACCCGTCCCATATCATATTCAAATCTTCATTAGCAACATTTGTCAGAGGTCGAATGTTGCTCAACATGTGATGCCACTGGAGTAACTGATGCAGTAGAATCCCATCAACAAACCCTCCAAGACCCAAACCAAGAACAACTCCCGCAATAATCAGGGGTGTCCGTCGGTTGAGGGTTGTACTTTTCGCATCCATCATCAACCTCATAGATCGGCTTTTTACTAAAATAGAATTATTTTGGCAACAATATCTTCTATCTTGAGGCAAGTGCGATCGCTAATAATTCAGTACTCATACCAATTTGCAATTCGCAATTAGGATGTTCCCTTTTAAGAATGAGATTGCCTGTTGCCTATTCCCTGTTCCCTTTTAATGCTTAATTAATCTTCAATTTTAATTTGCATACCTGCTTTGGCTGGGTCGAAATTTTCCGGGAAATGAGTATTGCGATCGTAATCTGCTTTTTCTAAGTTCGCTCCTTTGAGATCGGCTTGATGGAGATTCGCTGACATTAACAATGCTCCCCTCAGATCGGCATCTCTCAAATTAGCTTGATTCAGATCCGCAAAGCTCAAATCAGTTCCTCTTAAATTAGCACCGCTCAAATTAGCTTCACTCAAGTCGGCATAGCTGAGGTCAGATCCTTTCAAATTAATACCTTGTAAATCAGCATTACCCAGTTCTGCTTTACTAAAATCTCGTTTTCCTGCT
This sequence comes from Nostoc sp. CCY 9925, assembly GCF_963920935.1. Classification (NCBI taxonomy): domain Bacteria; kingdom Bacillati; phylum Cyanobacteriota; class Cyanophyceae; order Nostocales; family Nostocaceae; genus Nostoc; species Nostoc sp. CCY 9925. Next base: position 3,485 of record NZ_CAWUDO010000010.1, read on the forward strand.
GCATACCTCTCCACAACAGTAGCGGCATTATTAACGGGCTGTTGAGAATTTATTTGAGACATATAACAGCCTCACAGGCTATATGATTATTGCTTTCACTAAGGATTACATCATAAAACCTGTCCAGTTAGACATTTGAGATAGCAAATTTTTCCAAACTCTACCTTGAAAAAAGGAGTGGGGAAGAGGCAGGGGGCAAGGGGTAGGATAAAAAATTACTTCTTTCCCCTCTGCTCCCTGTCCCCTGCCTTTTCATCTCCCCACCCCCTGTATTTCTTAACAGACGCCATGGTTCGGGTTTGTCGGTAGTCGAACCTTGTTATATGTAATACATCAGTTCCTTCTGTTGTCGGATTGTTCTCCGTTCACAAAGGTCTTGGAGTGTATATTTTTCCAATACTGAGTTAGCAGCTTGACGTGCTTCCTGCCAAACTTCTTGAATTAGCTCACCTTCTACTGTGCTGGGAGGCGGTTCAGAAGTAGAGACAACAGCATCAGACCCTTCCATACAGGTAAAAGCATCCAGTACTGTGATTGTCCTAGGGTCTCGTGCCAAAACATACCCACCTTTGGCTCCGCGTATACTCTTAATTAAACCTCCACGCCTTAATGTTGCCAGGAGTTGTTCTAAATAGCGGTTTGGTATGTCTTGTAATACTGCTATTTCTCGAATTTGCAGTGCGTCACCGTTAGGGTAGCAAGTTGCCAACTCTAACAGGGCTAGAAGTGCGTATTCTGATTTGTTAGAGATTACCACAGGCGTAATATTTTAAACTCACACCTAAATATACAAAGTTACTGAATCCATTTCCCTAAGCTATTGCTAAGAAAAACTTGACAATCAACTTATTGTTGACCGGCTTACTCCACTTTAAAGACTTTCAAGCATAGAAACAATTATAATTTTTTTTTAATCCAATAAATAAAAATGATTAATTATTTCATAGTCTTACTGACAAGGGACTGTTGAATGCCAGTTACTTCAACGGGGGGAACCCCCGCAACGCAATAGCTTCTGTTGACTGAAGATTTAGGAATTTGGAGTTTGTAGTTATTCTCCTTCTCCCCTCATGGTGTAATTTATAACATATTTTCAGTAGGATAGGATTTTTGCTTAGTAAATACTTCGCCAAGCTTTCACTGTCCCTTTACCAATTTCACTATCAACTGTTTGACCTCCTTCTAGTACTAGTCTGATGTCTAAGTTTTTGTCTGGAGCATTTTTCAAAGCAGTGGCTAATTCTTGATTAACAACAAACGTGCCTGTTGAACCGTCTAATTGAAAAACTTGTTCTCTGATCTTGATCAAAAGTTTATCTACTATTTGGGTAGTTACGAAGCTCAGATAATCTGGTCTGGGATACAGATTAACTGCGGTGTAGAAAGAAGATCTTGCTTGACCGGAATTTACTGTAATACCATTTCTTTGTGAGGCTGCGCCAAATTGTCTTGGCTTCCTTCCTTCTTTTCTTTCTTTCTTTGTGTCCTTTGCGCCCTTTGCGGTTCGTTCCTTATATAGTTTGGCGCATCTTCATACAGAATTGGTATAACGAGTAGCCGAACGCTCGAAGCAGTCCACAAACTAATAACTTGCTTAGAACTATCACGGTATAAATAACCGCCTAAATAATTAGAGTCTAATTCCTGGTTGATTTTTGACAGATAGATAAAAGCAAACATTCCCAAACTAGCCGTGGTTGAGCGTAAGCAAGTAAGTATTTACGAGCTTGTTCTAGCTGCTCGATCGCCTTGGCTTGATGCCACTGCTGCCAGTAAAATTGCTGAAGATAATCAACTACCCATAGCTGTGCTTCTGTATCTAACTCTTTATCAATTTTTTTGGCTAACTCCAAAGCGTTGCGGTAGGATTTGGGGGCTTTTTTCAGATCTTCGAGTAATTCAGGGGGAATAGCTTGTAATTGCTCGTAAGATGCGATCGCACTTCCCGCACTGCCAGCTGCTATGCTCAATACTGCCTGATGTTGCAAAATTTCCTCATGACCTGTTTGTGTGAGTACAACAGCTAAAGACTGTGCATCTAAGCGATAAAAGGGAATGCGCTGACAGCGTGACACCAAAGTTGGCAACACAGACTCAACTGTCGGTGCAATTAAAATTAATGTTGCTTGTCCTGGTTCCTCTAAAGTTTTAAGTAAAGCGTTCGCTGCGGCTTCAGCCATTGTTTGGGCTTCCTCCAGCACTACCACATTTCTTGGTGCTTCTAAAGGAGGACGACTGAGAAACTCAGTAATTTCCCTAATTTGTTCTAATCGAATTACAGGTGGTGCTTTACGCTTGAGTCCTTTTTCAGCCGCTTGTGCTGCTGTAAATCGTTGTCCTTGGTATTGGTAGGTTGGTTGCACCCACAACAAAGCCGGGTGGTTACCTTGACGCAAACGGTTTTGTAAAGCAGTAGTGATTTCCATCCCACTGGAAAATAGCAATTCCACAAAACACCTAGCTGCTAAACTCCTACCTACACCATCTGGACCGACAAATAAATAAGCTGGAGCAACCCGTTTTTGTCTAACAGCTTGAGTAAGCAATTCTATGGCTTGCTGTTGTCCCACAAGTGGTGCAAATGGCTCAATAGTCATTAGTCATTAGTTATTAATTATTAGTCAATTGTAATTTGCATAACAGCAAGTTCAGTGTTATTCATTTGCAGTTATAAAGATGATTCTCTCCAACTTAATAGCTATTTTTTAGATTTTAAGTTAATAAAATAATCCTTTAATTAGTTTGTGTACTTATTTGGTAAGTATCATTTTAGTTAATTTCCACTAGACACAGTTTTTATAAAGAAAAGCAAATATTGTCAAACAATTCTTGCTAACTTAGATAATCTGAATACATAGAGGAAGAACAAAAAAGCTTAGATTATTAAATTATCGCCTGCTAAATATCTGCAAGTTTTCACAAAGATTTGCAGCTAAATTATGGGGCTAATTTAAACATGCTTCAGGGTATCTAAATCTGAATTGAGCAGTTGCCCCAAAAGTGCCGCAGCTAAATATCAAAACATTTGGTGATGATGGAATTACCACTATCACCGATAAAAATCCTTACACCTCCTACTGAATGGTTATTCTACCTGATTTTCATTTAGTGAAAACTGCAAAGCTAGATGAAAAAATACTGAGTATTTTGCCATTTTTACAAGTAAAAAACGGTGATAAAAGACGATAACACCGAAATCAAGATAAATCAATATTTGCCAGAGGAGGCTGAGATGGAAATCTTCGATTACGTGATTCTAGGAGCCGGTCTGGGTGGACTTTCCGCCGCAGCTTGTTTAACCCGACAAGGCTACCGAGTAGCAGTTTTAGAACAACATTATTTACCTGGTGGATGCTGTCACACCTTTGATTATGGAGAATACAGTTTTTGTGCTGATGTTCATTATATTTCTCAATGTGGTTCTGGTCAGACCATAGACCAATTTCTCGACTATCTTGACCAAGATATACCCTTCAATAGCCTCGATTCTGACTGTATCGATCGCGTCATTACACCAGAGGTAGATTTCAAAATTCCTTTGGGATGGGAAAATTTGCGATCGCGTTTACTTTCAACTTTTCCAGAAGAAGCTAACGCAATTAACCTTTACTGCAATGAAATTCAGCAACTCCACCAAGAAATTCGCAATTTAGTACAGGAAGTACGCTGGTTCGATCGCAAATTATCTGATTGGTTGAAGTTGCCAAAATATTTTAATTTATTTTGCAAGCGGAAGTGGACACTACAAGATTTGTATAACCATGTGAGATTATCGCCTAAACTCCAAGCAGTGTTGGCGGGACAAAGTGGCGACTATGCGCTACCACCCGAAGAAATTGCCCTACTTACCCACACTTCCCTAGTTTGGGACTACTCAGAAGGCGCTTATTATCCAAAACATCACTTTAAACACTTTGTTGGCACCATTGCAGATGTAATTACCGCAGGTGGAGGTGTAATCAAGTATTCAACTTCTGTTAACCATATTCAAGTTAGCAACGGCAATGTTCATAGCGTACTTGCTGATGGAGTAACCTATCGCGCTAGTAAAGCTTATATCAGCGACCTCGACCCCAAATTAACAGTAGAGTTGATGCACGATTCTGAAGCTTTGAGTTACAAAGAGCGTCAACGTCTCACCCGTTACGAATACTCGGCTAGTGCTTTTAATATTTACCTGGGTTTAGATAGCCGCTTCGATCCCCAACGCTACGGCATCGGTAACTGGAATATTTGGTATTATCCTACAGGCAATCTCAACAAAGAATATCAACAACAATTGCAGGGAGACCTCAGCCATCCGTGGATTTTCCTCTCATGTCCGACGATGAAATCCACTGAACCAGGGATGGCACCAGAGGGACATCATATTTTAGAGATTGCTACCGTCTGCTCCTATAAACCATTTGAATATCTGCATAAAACCGACCCAAAAGCCTATAAAACCAGAAAACGGGAAGTTTATCAGCAGATGATGACAAGTGTGCGAGATTTGATTCCAGATGTAGACAACTACGCCCGAATGAAAGTTTACGGTACACCCACCACCAGCGAATTTTATCTCGGACAACCCCAGGGTAATATTTACGGGGCAAAATTAGTGCCCAAACAAGTTGGTTTAAATCGTTTGGGATATGCGACGGAATTACCAAACCTGTTTTTGGTAGGGGCGAGTGCTGGATATCCCAGCGTACCGGGTGTAATTGGTAATGGTATGGATGTAGTGGAACTGTTGACAGGGCGATCGCCACGTCAGAAACTTGAAATAACCCAGCCTTTGGTAGGAGTTGGGTAAATATTTGCTGAAAAAATAGCGAAGAAGCCAAAACAAGTCAAAATTCAAAATCCTCTTGTTTACGAGCCGTGATTAACCGTCTTGTCTTGAAAATGGCGTTGAAGTGTCCATAAGAAAATTATCCTAAAAAAAAGCCTCTGGTGAAAATACCAGAGGTGAAGCATATAATACCATTTCACTTGATGTTTGTCTGAGATGCCCCTGTTTTAGCCTCTGCCTAAACAAGAGGCTAGAGTGTTCCTAAAATATTACCGCAAAAAGTGATTAGGTATAAATATTAGCCAACATTTGCCAATAGCAACTCTCTTTTTGCTGATTTTTGGACTCTTACTTGAGAGTCATCGTCAACATCAACGATCGCTGTGTCTCCATCTATAATTTCACCAGACAACAGTGCTTCGGCGAGAGAATCTTCTAAAAGGCGCATGATTGCTCGGCGTAATGGTCTAGCGCCATAGCTGGGATTATAGCCTTCTTGTACTACGCGTTCTTTGAAGCGATCGCTAACTTCTAAAGTGATTCCTTTTTCCGTTAAGCGGTTAGCAACATCACGGAGCATAATGTCAGCAATTTGCTTGACTTCATCCCTAGAAAGCTGAGTGAAGACGATAATCTCGTCAAGACGGTTGAGAAATTCAGGACGGAAGTAATTTTTCAGTTCTTCATTTACCAAGTTGCGAATGCGGTTGTAACTAGCGTCGGCTTGGGTGTCAAAATCAAAGCCTAAACCACTACCGCCCTTTTCAATCACCTTGGAACCGATGTTAGAGGTCAAAATGATCAGCGTGTTCTTGAAATCGACTTTTCGGCCTTTGGCATCAGTTAGTTGACCGTCATCCAAGATTTGCAGCAGCATATTGAATACATCGGGGTGCGCCTTTTCGATTTCGTCGAAAAGCAGCACTGTGTAGGGTTTGCGCCGCACTAATTCAGTTAGCTGTCCGCCTTCATCGTATCCCACATAACCAGGAGGCGAACCAATTAATTTGGAGACGGTGTGGCTTTCCATGTATTCGGACATATCTAGGCGAACCATCGATTCTTCCGAACCAAAGAAATAAGCAGCCAAGGCTTTAGCTAATTCTGTTTTGCCAACGCCAGTGGGTCCAGAAAAGATAAAGCTAGCGATGGGACGGTTGGGATTTTTTAAACCGACGCGGGCGCGACGGATGGCACGAGATACAGATGTGACTGCTTGTTCTTGACCGATGAGCCGTTGGTGTAGAGTATCTTCTAGGTGCAGAAGCAACTCTGACTCAGATTCGGTTAGCTTGTTGACTGGTACACCAGTCCAAGAAGCCACGATTTGGGCGATGTCTTCTTCGTCAACTACAGCGGTATTGACAGATTGCTCATTTTCTGATATGCCAGCTTGCAGTTGAGTTGTGAGTTCCAACTCTTGGTCGCGCAGTTGTCCAGCTTTGTCAAAATCTTGGACTCTGACTGCTGCTTCTTTGGCTTTGGTAACGCCAGCGAGTTCGCGCTTGAGTTCTTTATTGGGAGAACTTTGAGAGTTCCGCAGACGAACGCGGGAGCCAGCTTCATCAATTAAGTCTATTGCTTTATCTGGCAAAAAGCGATCGCTAATATAGCGGTCTGACAACTTGGCTGCTGCTACCACTGCCGCGTCAGAAATTGTGACTTTGTGGTGCTGTTCGTAAGCGCCGCGCAAACCGTAAAGAATTTGTACGGTTTCCTCTACTGATGGTTCACCGACCATAATCGGTTGGAAACGACGCTCTAGGGCGGCATCGCGTTCGATATGCTTACGATATTCATCGAGAGTAGTTGCGCCGATGCACTGGAGTTCACCCCGTGCCAAAGCGGGTTTGAGGATGTTAGCTGCATCCAAACCGCCTTCTGTACCACCTGCGCCGACCAAGGTGTGAATTTCGTCAATTACCAAGATGATATTGCCCACAGAACGGACTTCTTCCACGACCTTTTTGATCCGTTCTTCAAAATCGCCACGGAAGCGAGTTCCAGCCACTAATAAACCCATATCCAGGCTGATGACTTGCTTATCTTGTAACGATTCGGGGATATCTTGATTAACAATACGTTGAGCTAAACCTTCAGCGATCGCAGTTTTACCAACTCCTGGTTCCCCAATCAACACAGGGTTATTCTTTGTACGGCGACCGAGAATTTGGACAGCACGCTCAATTTCCTTCTCACGACCGACTACAGGGTCGAGCCTGCCTTCTTGTGCCAATTTGGTGAGATTTCTACCAAACTCTTCCATAGTTAGCGTTTGGGTGCGCTTTTGATTACCACCACCAGCGAAAGCCGGTGCATTTTCACCCAAACGGCGAATAATCGCACTGCGGACTGTCTTGAAGTCAACTCCTAGATTTTGCAGTACTTTGGCGGCGACACCTTCGCCCGCCTCGGTTAATCCTAAGAGTAAATGTTCAGTATTAATGTAATTCTGTCCCAGACTATGAGCTTCTTTAAACGATTGCTCAAAGAGGCTTTTCACCTTGGGAGTAAAAGGAATTTCTGGTGGTACAAAGCCAGAACCCCTACCAATAATTTTTTCTACCTCGCGACGTGCGTCTTTGAGAGTAACGCCTAATTCGGCCAGCACTTTAGCAGCAACCCCAGTTCCTTCTCCCATCAAACCCAGGAGAATTTGTTCAGTTCCTACGAAGTTGTGTCCCAGGCGACGTGCTTCCTCCTGAGCTAGCATAATTACTCTAATGGCTTCGGAAGTGAAGTGTTCAAACATAGCGGGTTCTTGCTCCCTTGCTGCTTCGACTTTGGGTGAGATAAAATTCACCCTCATCTAAAGATTTTTGTATTTTCTTAAGCACTAATGTAACTTTATTTAAATTTAACTGGCAGTGGTGAGAGCCGTAAGACCTGAGGTGTACTTGCCGTCTGGGAGTACTGAGAGGGGCAGAGGGGCAGAGGGGCAAAGGGGAAAATAATAACTTTTAACTCCTAATTCTTGGAAAGACTTGGGTTAATCGCGTCTCTCCTAACTCACCACTCGCAATGCACCTCTGTTTAGATAAACTAAAAGTTTAGGATTCAGCACTCAATACTCACGACTTACAATGAGTGAACCAACGGGCAAAAAAGATCAACAGCACCCTCTTTATAACCGCGATCGCCCCCTTATTGATATTTTACTCTCTCAACAGGCGACGGACTATAACTTGGCAGAATTAGCTAGATTGCAAATTCGTTATCAAGGCTTCCCAGGGGCAAGAGACATTCAAAAAGATTTAGATAAAGTCTTGCAGCAGTGGGGTTTGACGGAAGCCCAGCTTTTTGAAAAAACTCGCCAACTCCACGACGTGGGCGGTATTTATAAAAGTCGCGGCAAGAAAGAGGAACAGGATTGGAATTAGGGAATGGGGATTGGGGATTGGGGACTTGTACTGAGCGTACCCCTACGGGGAAGCAAGCTACGCATAGCGTCTCGTAGAGAAGCTGAAGTATTGGGGATTGGGGTATTTTAATAACAGCCTCCTCTGCTTTTGCGTCCCCGCGTCCCCGCGTCTTTCCCATCTTTCCCACTCCCTACTCCTCACTCAGTACTGGAATTGCCATCGCCAATTCTGTGCCTTTGCCTAATTCAGATGTGACTGTGAGTTTGCCGCTATGTTTTTCTTCGATAATCTTAGGACTTACGCAAAAACTCTCTGAAACTCTTATTTATTTGTGTTCTTTGTGTCCTTTGTGGTTCGTTTTTTATAATTTTGCGTAAGTCCTGAATCTGTCGGGAAAAGGAACTTTGCGATCGCTATTTCCTCTAGAGAAGGTGCAAAGACTGGTGCTAATACCACGGATGCGATCGCTTCCATCAACGAAGAAGAAGGGGTTGTTAACTTTTACTTACATCCTAAAGATTCACGCGTACCCACACCAGTTTTAGAATTGACACCACTTGCCTTCGTACAGAGTTTTTTCACTTGCGTTTTATCTAAAACTGCATTGGTGAAATCAGCACCACTAATATCAACATTGTCAAATACAGAACGCAGCATCATTGCCTCACTCAACACTGCATCACTTAAATCAGCGTTCTTAAATCTTGCGAGATAGGCTATGCCATTACTAAAATCTGCACCATGCAGATTTACTCCCTCTAATACAGTACCGTTAAACACAACGCCACGTAAGTCAGCGTTGCTGAAGTTAGCATTTTCTAAATCGACATTGGTAAACTCAGTGCCAATTAAACTTTGGCCAGAGTAATCCTTGCTCTGAAGTCCATCTCCCGCAGAACGGGTAATACTGGAAGAACTTGCAGCTTGCGCCGAGAGGGGAAAAACAAAAAGAGCTATGGCTAAAACAAAGCTAGCTAGTATTTGCCGATACTTCATAATCTTAAATTAACAAATCTCAACACTTCCACCATTAACTATTAAACCTTAGTAGAGACGCGATTTGAGTGAGATACAGACGCGACGCCAGTCGCTACAACGGCGAGGCAGCCGTGTGGGAACGGACTGCCGTGGGAATCCCCGCAACGCGCTGGCTCATTAACCCTTGTCTCTACAAGAGTTAGGAGGCTTTTGTTTGTTACTTCAAACTATATCTGTCAAACAGGAGAGCATCTCGTAGGATAGATAAATGTTGAGGTGCGATCGCATAAATACCTGTGGCTAATCAAGAAGACAACGCCCAATCCTTGGCGCGAACTGTTTTATATCAATTGGGTGTAGAACTCAAAGCACGCTTTACCAGCTTTGGTGGTTGGGAAATGCCCGTACAATTTAGTGGAATTAGCCGCGAACACGAGGCTGTAAGAAATGCAGCCGGGATGTTCGATATTTCCCACATGGGCAAATTTACCCTCCAAGGTAAAAACCTCATATCCCAACTCCAATCTTTAGTACCCTCAGACTTGAGTCGGTTGCAACCTGGTCAAGCACAATACACTGTCTTGTTAAATCCCCAAGCGGGAATTATTGACGACATCATTGTTTATTATCAAGGTGAAGATACCACTGGTACACAAAGGGCTTTTATCATAGTCAATGCGGCAACTACTGGCAAAGACAAAGCATGGCTATTGCAACACCTCGACCAAAATGAGGTGCAATTCCAAGACATTTCACCAGAAAAAGCCTTAATTGCCGTGCAAGGACCAAAAGCTATCAAATTTCTCCAACCCTTAGTACAACAAGACTTACAACCAATTAAAGCATTCGGTCACCTGCAAGCAACGGTACTAGGTAAACCAGCCTTCATCGCCCGCACAGGCTACACCGGAGAAGATGGCTTTGAAGTGATGGTAGATCGTGATGTGGCAGTAGAATTGTGGCAAAGTCTCCATAATGCTGGTGTCATTCCCTGTGGGCTGGGTGCAAGAGATACCTTGCGGCTAGAAGCAGCAATGGCACTTTACGGACAAGACATCGATGACACCACCACACCTTTAGAAGCAGGTTTGGGGTGGCTAGTTCATCTAGATACCAAAGGTGATTTTATTGGTCGGGCAGTTTTAGAACAGCAAAAAGCTGCGGGAGTACAACGGCGCTTGGTAGGTTTACAAACCCAAGGACGTAACATTGCTCGTCATGGCTACCAAATTCTATCAGCAGGTAAAGTTGTGGGAGAAGTCACCAGTGGTACGCTGTCGCCCACACTTGGTTATCCCGTTGCTTTAGCCTACGTTCCCACCAAGCTAGCAACTGTTGGTCAGGAATTAGAAGTTGAGATTCGCGGCAAAGCTTACCCAGCAGTTGTAGTCAAACGTCCCTTCTATCGTTCAAAAAATCGTGTCACTAACTGATAACTGCTGAGGTTTTTGAGGAATAATGTGTTTTCAGTGGTGCTGAGTTCCGAGTACCAAGTAAAGAAGTGAAAATCACATTTTTTCACTCATTGCTCAGCACTGCTTGTGTGAGTTACTCAATCTACAGCAAGGTTTATTAGCGAATATGGCTTGGATGACTGTTAAGGCAATAAATTGTTCGATAAGGGAGAGGAAGTGATATGTCTTTTGAATATCCTCAAGATTTTAGATACTTAGATTCTCATGAATACGTGCGAATAGATGGCGAAATTGCCACCATTGGTATTACCGAGTTTGCCGTAAATGAATTGGGCGATATCGTGTTTTTGGAACTGCCAGAAATTGGCGATTTAGTGACAAAGGGAGACACATTTGGCACTATTGAATCAGTGAAAGCCGTTGAAGAATTAAATTCCCCTGTGACTGGCACAGTCGTAGAACGCAACGATCCTTTGATTGAAGATCCCGAACAAGTATCAGATGACCCCTACGGTGAAGGATGGTTTTTAAAAGTGCGTGTCAATGACCCCGATGAAGTGAATGATGCCTTGAGTGCTGATGAATACCGCGCTCAGGTAGAAGGGGAGTAGAGGCGGAGGGGCAGGGAGACAAGGGGACAAGGGGAGATGAGGAGATGAGGAGATGGGGGTGTGCGGGGAAAGATTTCTTCACCATCCTCCTACACCTCCCACACTCTCTGCTTGCCCCATACCCAATGCCTAATGCCCCACTCCCTAGAAAGATTAAGTTATCAAATTTAAATAAATTGATAAATTACACTCACTTGTTATCAGTATTTGTTGCAAAATATGAAATAGTATTATCTGGAGAGTAATTTGTGGTATTGAATCTCCCTAATTTAAAGTCTAGCGATCGCCATCTGCTAAACGAAACAAGTCAAAAGTTAAGTAATTTTGCCCCCAGACACATTGGCCCTAACTCCGATGACATCGAGCAAATGCTTGAAGTGTTGGGGTTTTCTAGTTTAGATGACCTCATCGACCAAACAGTACCCCAGGCAATTAGGCTCAAGCAACCGCTAAAGTTACCAGAGGCAGAAAGTGAATACGCAGCGCTGGCATTGTTAAAAAAAATTGCGAGCAAAAACCAAGTTTTCCGTTCATATATTGGTATGGGATATTACGATAGTATTACCCCTCCAGTAATTGCACGTAATATCCTAGAAAATCCTGGTTGGTATACTGCTTACACTCCTTATCAGCCAGAAATTGCCCAAGGACGATTGGAAGCACTTTTGAATTTCCAAACTCTGATTATCGACCTCACAGGTTTGGAAATTGCCAACGCTTCGTTACTGGATGAAGCTACAGCCGCCGCCGAAGCCATGAGCCTCAGCTATGGCGTTTCTAAAAATAAGGCAAATGGCTATTTTGTTTCTCGTGATTGTCATCCCCAAACCATTGATGTGTTGCAGACTCGCGCTCAGCCATTGGGGATTAAAATCATTGTCGGCGACCATCAAACATTTGATTTTGAAGAACCGATTTTTGGTGCCATTCTGCAATACCCAGCAAGCGATGGCACCATTTACGATTACCGCGCTTTTATTGAAAAAGCCCATGCTCAGGGTGCATTGGTGACGGTAGCAGCAGATCTTTTAAGTTTAACTTTGCTTACCCCTCCTGGGGAATTTGGTGCTGATATTGCTGTGGGTAGCACCCAACGTTTCGGTATACCCTTGGGCTTTGGCGGCCCTCACGCAGCGTATTTTGCTACTAAAGAAGAGTATAAGCGATCAGTTCCAGGGCGAATTGTGGGAGTATCAAAAGATGCTCTTGGGAAGCCTGCACTGCGTCTGGCTTTACAAACCCGCGAACAACATATCCGCCGGGAAAAAGCTACTAGTAATATCTGCACAGCACAGGTACTACTGGCGGTGATGGCGAGTATGTACGCTGTCTATCACGGTCCTGCTGGACTCAAGCAAATTGCCGAAAATATCCACTCATTGACGGTGTTGCTAGCAGAAGGACTCAAGCGTTTGGGTTATAAAATTAGTTCCGAACATTTCTTTGATACACTGCGAGTAGAACTAGGAAGCCACAATTTAGAAGATATTTTGGCAGCCTCGGAACAACTTCAAATTAACTTGCGGATTTTTGATACAACTGCTGTTGGTATCTCGTTGCATGAAACTACAACAGTAGATGATGTGCTTGACATCTTGGCAATTTTCGCAGGAAATAAAGAACTACCTTTCACCTTGGAAGAATGGTTTTCTCCCCATCTTCCCATCTCCTCATCTCCCTATCTCTCTCTCCCTCGTCAAAGCAATTACCTAACTCATCCAGTTTTCAATCGCTATCACTCAGAAACAGAGTTATTGCGTTATCTCCACAGGCTAGAAAGCAAGGACTTATCGCTAACAACATCGATGATTCCTTTGGGTTCCTGCACAATGAAGTTAAATGCAACCGCTGAGATGATTCCGGTAACTTGGGAAGAATTTGGCAAGATTCATCCTTTTGCCCCGCCATCCCAAACGCAGGGTTATCAAATCCTGTTTCAGCAGCTTGAAGCATGGTTAGCTGAAATTACTGGTTTTGCCGGAATTTCTCTGCAACCAAATGCAGGTTCTCAAGGTGAATACGCTGGACTTTTAGTAATTCGCCAATATCATGAAAGCCGGAAAGAAGGACACCGCAACGTCTGTTTGATTCCCTCCTCAGCACACGGGACAAACCCAGCGAGTGCGGTGATGTGTGGCATGAAGGTAGTGGCAGTTGCTTGCGACTCTCAAGGTAACATTGACGTTGATGACCTGAAAGCGAAAGCTGAAAAGCACAAGTCAGAACTCGCCGCCTTAATGGTGACATATCCCTCGACTCATGGTGTTTTTGAAGAGTCAATTAAGGAAATCTGTGCAATTGTTCATACCCACGGCGGACAAGTTTACATGGATGGGGCAAATATGAATGCCCAAGTCGGAATTTGCCGTCCTGGGGATATTGGCGCGGATGTCTGTCACTTAAACTTACACAAAACTTTCTGTATTCCTCACGGTGGCGGCGGCCCTGGTATGGGGCCTATTGGCGTCGCCTCTCATCTCGTACCGTTCCTACCCGGACATCCTGTTGTCACTATCGACAAGTCAGGGGGAAAATCTCATCTTGGTGCTGTGGCGGCTGCACCTTGGGGTAGCGCGAGTATTTTGGTGATTTCTTGGATGTACATTGCCATGATGGGTACGGCTGGTTTAACCCAAGCTACAAAAGTGGCAATTCTCAATGCTAACTACATCGCCAAGAGACTGGAATCTTACTATCCCGTTTTATATCAAGGGAAAAATGGTTTAGTTGCCCATGAATGTATTTTAGATTTACGATCGCTCAAAAAATCTGCGGCGATCGAAATCGATGATGTCGCCAAGCGTTTGATGGATTACGGTTTCCATGCGCCTACTGTTTCCTGGCCTGTGGGAGGTACAATCATGGTGGAGCCAACAGAAAGCGAATCAAAACAAGAATTAGATCGTTTCTGTGATGCCTTGATTGCTATTCGCCAAGAAATTGCCGAAATAGAATCAGGCAAGGCAGATATCCAAGATAATGTTTTGAAGAACGCACCTCATACTGCTGAAAGTTTGCTGAGTGGAGAATGGGATCATCCTTATTCCCGCGAACAAGCCGCCTATCCTGCGCCTTGGACGCGCGAACATAAATTCTGGCCTGTCGTCAGCCGCATTGATGCAGCCTTTGGCGACCGGAATTTTGTTTGTTCTTGTCTGCCAATGGATGCTTATTCTTCGTAAAATCATATACTTTAGTTAAAATTTGCTCCCCCCAACTTTTTGTAAACGAGAGTTGGGGGGATTTTTTTAGAATAAACTTTCTTTCTGGGTAAGATAGAAATATTTATAGTTCAATACAGTTCAGATAAGACCAAAACACTTGTAGAGACGGCGATTTATCGCGTCTCGAAAACCCAAAATTTTTGCCAGTAGCCCTTAACTAAAACATATTAATTTATAGTTGAGCCTCAGAAGGTCAAAGTTGAGCCTCAGAAGGTCAACGTCGAGCCTCAGAAGGTCAACGTCGAGCCTCGGAAGGTCAAAGTTGAGCCTCGGAAGGTCAAAGTTGAGCCTCGGAAGGTCAACGTTGAGCCTCAGAAGGTCAAAGTCGAGCCTCAGAAGGTCAACGTCGAGCCTCGGAAGGTCAACGTCGAGCCTCAGAAGGTCAAAGTTGAGCCTCAGAAGGTCAAAGTTGAGCTTTGGAACTCGAAATAGCTAGGCAATATCTACAAAGGCTACGTCTACGTGCTTTGGCAATGAGTGTGAGAATTGAAGCGCAGAGGCGCAGTATTTCGACTTCGCTCAATAACCGGGCGCGGAGGAAGAGTTTGAGAGGGTGCGTTAGTGCAGCTTATTAAAGGTATCGCTATTATATGTGTGTATTTGCTTAATTTTGGCATCTGTCGTTAGGATAAGTCACAGGTGTAAAAATTATTTCTACTGCTAGCGAAGATGAATATTGACCCTGTAGTTAATGTACTTAAAAGTATTGCTAAACCTGCGGCTTCTCTAGTTATTAATCAAGCTCAACGCAATGAAACTGTAGTTAGAACTTTAAAACAATTCAATTTTGACCCAGTACAACCGCCTAAAGATGTTGATGGTGTTTATGTTTATTCTTTAATTGAGTATGGTGTAGATAAGCCCGAAGTACTGCTGAATCTTTTTCGAGAAAGAGAAATTAAAAATGCTTTTTGGAGTGCTTATACTTCAAACGATCCTTTGGGTTTTTACAAAGAAGTAGAAAAGTTTTTGCAGGGGAAGGATTCAGAATTTGATATCCGATTGATGAAAATTGAACTGAGATCGGAGTTGGAGGAGTTTGGGGAAATATTTATTAAAGTTGCTAAAAGAAGTAAATCAATAGAGTTTCAGCCTTTTCCTACATGGAATTTAGACGAGTATCCAACAGAATTTAAGTCGTTAATTAGAGAAAAAATTCGCTCGTTTTGTGGTCGTCAGTTTGTTTTTGACGCATTTAAGCAATTTTGCAATAAAAATCGCAGTGGTTATTTCACAGTAGTGGGCGATGCGGGGATGGGGAAGAGTACCATTGCTGCTAAATACGTCTGGCACAATAAATCACCATGCTATTTTAATATTCGCCAAACTAGTAGCAATCGAGCGGAGCTATTTCTTGAAAGTATTCGCCAGCAATTAACTAAGCGTTACCAGTTGCAGAATGTCGAGAAGGCTAATTTAGCTGATTTACTAGAACAAGTTAGTAAAAAAATTCCTGTTAGCGAACGTCTGGTAATTGTAGTTGATGCTTTGGATGAAGTGGAGCAAGAAGCTGGGGGAAATCTTTTAGATTTACCAACGGCGCTACCAGAACGTGTCTATTTTCTGCTGACTAGACGACCATATACTATAGATAAAAAACGCTTGTCTGCACCAGATGTCCCGATGGAGGAGCTAGATTTAAGGGCAAATGACTATGTTAATTTGAGCCGTGAAGATATCAAAAAGTATATTGGGTTATTTTTAAATGTCGATGAAGACCATAAGAAGGAACTTAGACAATGGATTCAAGACCGCAAAATTGATGAGAATGATTTTGTTGAGCAGGTAGCAACTAAGAGTGAAAATAATTTCATGTACCTGCGCTATGTCTTGCCAGGAATTGCTAAAGGTGACTATCAAGACCTGAGTTTAAAGCAATTACCTCATGGACTGCAAGAATATTATCAAGTTCATTGGGAACGTATGGGGATGGATGCAAAGCCCCAAGAAGTAAAAGTATTTATCCTGTTTATTTTAGTGGAGATTGGTACACCAATTCCTTGTGAGATGATAGCGGCTATTGCTGAACAGGATGAATATGATGTGCAATTAGTTTTAGAAGAGTGGGTTGAGTATTTGAAGCAGCAGGATATAAAAGGAGAAATCTGCCATAGCATTTATCACGCTAGTTTTTTAGACTTTTTGAAAGCAAAACGGGTTTTGGATTCTAAACGGAAGCTATTTCAAGAGGTTAATCAACGCATTGCAGATTACCTGATCGGGAAGATGGCGTGATATGGGAGAATTTGCTGACAAATTAGCGGCACAAAGTCCTGCTTTTCAACGTGCTTACTTGGGTAGTTTAGCGCCAAGCTTGGTAAAGTCGGGAAATTTAGAAAAGTATTACCAAACTCTGACTAATTTTGATTTCATCACTGCCAAGATTAACTATCCTGAGTTTGGGGTGCAGCCACTAATTGACGATTATGATTTGATTGATGGTGAAGAGACATTAAATTACTCAGAATATAACTCTGAAAAAGTCAAAAGTCTCAAATTGATTCAAGGGGCATTAAGACTGTCAGCGCATGTTTTAGCAACAGATAAGCAACAATTAGCGAGTCAATTGCACGGAAGGTTACTAAATCAGCAAATGCCAAAAAAGATTCAGGCATTATTGGCACAAATCAAGCAAGAGAAAACTACCCCTTGGCTGTGTCCTTTGACTTCAAGCTTAACGCCACCAGGGGGACGCTTACTCCGCACCCTCAATGGTCATAATTCCTATGTATATGCCGTCGCCGTCACTCCCGATGGTCAACGGGTGATTTCTGGTTCACAAGACAAGACCCTCAAAGTCTGGAATTTGGCCACTGGGGAGGAACTCTTCATCCTCAAAGGTCATAGTGGCTCGGTAAATGCGATAGCCGTCACCCCCGATGGTCAACGGGTGATTTCTGCATCCGGTGATAAGACCCTCAAAGTCTGGAATTTGCTAACTGGAGAGGAACTCTTCACCCTCAAAGGTCATAGTGACTCGGTAAATGCGGTAGCCGTCACCCCCAATGGACAACAGGCAATTTCTGCATCCAGTGACAAGACTCTCAAAGTCTGGAATTTGCTAACTGGAGAGGAACTCTTCACCCTCAAAGGTCATAGTGACTCGGTAAATGCGGTAGCCGTCACCCCCGATGGTCAACGGATGATTTCTGCATCCGGTGACAAGACCCTCAAAGTCTGGAATTTGCTAACTGGGGAGGAACTATTCACTCTCAATGGTCATAGTTCCTCTGTCAATGCGGTAGCTATCACCCCCAATGGACAACAGCTGATTTCTGCTTCCTGGGATAACAGCCTAAAAGTCTGGAGTTTGGCAACTGGGGAGGAACTATTCACTCTCAATGGCCATAGTTCCAATGTATATGCCGTTGCCGTCACTCCTAATGGACAACAGGTAATTTCTGCTTCCCTTGACAACACTCTCAAAGTCTGGAATTTGACCACTAGGAAAGAACTATTCACCCTGAATGGCCATAGTTTCTATGTAAATGCTGTTGCCGTCACCCCTAATGGGCAACAGGTAATTTCTGCTTCCTGGGACAAAACCCTCAAAGTCTGGTATTTAGCAACTGAGGAGGAGTTATTCACTCTCAAGGGTCATAGTGACTCGGTAAATGCCGTTGCCGTCACCCCTAATGGACAACAGGTGATTTCTGCTGCCCTTGACAACACCCTCAAAGTTTGGAATTTGGCAATTGGGGAGGAACTATCTACTCTTAAGGGTCATAGTGACTCGGTAAATGCCGTTGCCGTCGTACCCAATGGACAACAGGTGATTTCTGCTTTCGATGATAACACTCTTATAGTCTGGAATCTGGAATCTGGGGAAGAACTATTCACTCTCAAGGGTCATAGCGACTGGATAAATGCTGTAGCCGTCACCCCTGATGGTCAACGTGTAATTTCTGCTTCCGCTGATAACATCCTCAAAGTCTGGAATTTGGAAACTGGGAACGAACTATTTACTCTCAAGGGTCATAGTTCCTATGTATATGCTGTCACAGTCACTCCCAATGGGCAACAGGTGATTTCTGCTTCCGGTGACAACACCCTCAAAGTCTGGAATTTAGCAGATGGTCAAGAAATATTCACCCTAAATGGCCATAGTTCCTATGTAAATGCTGTCACCGTCACCCCCAATGGGCAACAGGTGATTTCTGCTTCCGGTGATAACACCATCAAAGTCTGGAATCTCCCAACTGGAGATGAATTATTCACCCTCAATAATGATAGTAACTCGGTAAATGCGATCGCCTTAACACCCAATGGGCAACAGATGATTTCTGCTTCCAGTGAGAACACTCTCAAAGTTTGGAATTTGTCTACTAGGGAGGTTATTGCCACTTTCACAGGAGATAGTCCTATTCTTTGTTGTACAGTTGCACCTGATAACTTAACAATCGTAGCGGGTGATGCTTCAGGTAAGGTGCATTTTTTGCGCCTTGAAAACATGGGAGGTAATTCGTAGTTCGTAATTCGTAATTCGTAATTGAGAAACTACACAATATATTACTGACAGAGGATTTCATCGACGTTAATGTTTACATCAGGGAAGGCTTTAATTGATAAAGTTTGACTGCTAGCGAACTTTTGCATAAGCTGATATCCTGCGGCTGTTGGTTGTTGATAAACTTCCACAATTTCCTCCTTAATATCTACTAACCAAACTTCAATTATGTTTGCTTCTGCATATAAAGGGATTTTCTCTTCCCGGTCATACTCGATAGTTGAATCAGCTACTTCAATTAATAAAAAAATATCCTGGGGTTGGGGGTGTGCAGTGGCGTAAAAATCATCACGGGGTTTGAGTAATGCTACATCTGGCTGAGGTTGTGAGTTATCGTTTAATGCAACTGGATTTTGAGCCGCAACTATGACGCGTTTACCTAACAACTGCACCAACAAATTAATCAGGCGATTTACACAAGCCGCGTGTTTTGTCCCAATAGGCGACATCTCTATAATTTCTCCCCGTATCAATTCCACTCGCTCATCTTCTGTGAGAATCCCCAACTCAATCATTTTCTGATATTGCTCAACCGTGAATTTTCGTCTTACTAACTGCACAGTCATGACTACCTCCACTGTTGCCTCATCTTATAATTATTCCTCACAATTATGAATTCACCACCCAAACCACCAACAAAAATCAATTCCAGAGGACATCCCACAGATTTTGAGCAAATTATTCAAGCCAAAAGCCTAAACTTTGTCGGTCGTGAATTTGTCTTCACGGCTATTAACAACTTTCTCCACCGCCATCGCCACGGTTACTTCACTATCATTGGCGCACCCGGTAGCGGTAAAAGTGCAATTCTCGCCAAATATGTGACAAACAATCCTCAAGTTATTTATTACAATGCGGAATTTGAGGGTAAAAATCGTGCTGACGAATTTCTCATAAATATCTGCACGCAACTCATTAATCAATACTCGCTTAATTACACCTCTCTCCCTAATAACGCCACAGAAGGAAGTTGGTTTTTCTCTAGTCTTCTCCAGCAAATCAGCGATGAGTTAGAACCTCATCAAAAACTAATAATTGCCATTGATGGGTTGAATTGCATTGACCGCAACAGCCAACCATCTGGTACAAATCTGTTTTATCTCCCCCGCTATCTCCCGGATAAGGTCTATTTCCTCCTCACTCGTAGACCTTTCTTGCGGGACAAGTCGGGTTTATTAATTGAAACGCCGTCGCAAAGTCTTGATTTAGCAGATTATCCAGAAGAAAATCGGCGGGATATTCAAGCTTATATTCAAAATTACCTAACCCCCCTAACCCCCCTTCCCTACGAGGGAAGGGGGGGACAAGATTACTCCCCTCCCGTTGTAGGGGAGGGGTTGGGGGAGAGGTCAAGTCTTAAATCTTGGTTGAGTAATCACCAGATTAATGAGGAAGAATTTAGCAATTGGCTCACCACTTTGAGCGAAAATAATTTTATGTATGTTAACCAGATTGTAGGTGCGATGGTAGACAATTTCTACCCGGAATCTTTCGAGTCCAATCGACTCCCGCCTGGTTTAGAAGCATATTATCAGCAGCATTTACACAAAATGTTTCCACCCGAAGAAGGGACGGAACACAGCACAGATGTGTTAAACGTCTTAACACAGCAGCAAAAAGCAACATCTGTAGATGCGTTGGCGCAGACTGCCGCAGGCATCGCTAATATAATCAATACAGATGAATACGAAGTTGAAGAAGTTTTAGAAAATTGGCTTGAATTCTTACACCAAGAACAAATTGACGGAGCAATCTATTATAGTCTCTATCATTCCAGCTTCCGTCACTGGTTAGGTACACAACAAATACAATCTGATTATTGACTATTGATTAATTCCTGCAATTCTTCTTTTACAGATAAAGGCTCATAACCCAAAGCAAATGCTTTAGAACTATCCAAAGAAACATCTGCTGGTCTAGGTGCTGCCATTTTCACATCTTGTTGCCGACAGGCTTTGATTCTACTAGCTGATAGTTCAAATACTTCTGCTAATAGCAGACCAAAATCATAGCGGGACAGTCGCTCTTTCCCACCTAAATGAATAATACCGTTGACTTCTTCTAAGGCTAATAAAAGTCCTTTTGCCGCAGTTTTGCCACTGACTGGCGTGCGGAATTCATCAATAAACAAATTTAGTTCTTTGCCGTCTTTTAAAGTTTGAATAAATGGCTGAATAAAGCTTTTTGCTGTGGGTGTTTCTGCGCCAAACATTAAAGGCATTCGACACACTGCGGTCATGGGATACCTTTCTAGCATATCTGCTTCTGCGATCGCCTTTTGCTCACCGTAAAGATTGACAGGACACACGGCATCTGTTTCTTGATATGGAGCATTTAAGCCATCAAAAACTAAGTCAGTTGAGGTAAAAGCATAAGGAATGGAGTTATCCGCGCAAAGTCCGGCAATATTGCAGGATGCTATGACATTAATTGCGTGTGATTCTTCGGGGTGGGTTTGACAAAAATTTGGTTGCGAATGAGCAGCTGTATGAATCACTGCTGCTGGCTCGATATCACTAAATACGCATTTCAATTCTTGAAAATTTGTCAAGTTAACTTTTAATATTTTCACTCCAGGAATCTCTATAGGATGGGATAAATAAGTACCATAAATTTCCCATTCTTGTTTTGCAAGCTGGCAAAGATGCCAGCCTAAAAACCCACTGGCTCCAGTGATTAATAATCTTTTCATATTTCATTGAATGGTGAATACTGAACCGCCTGCCTTCTGCCCCCTGCCTTCTGCCTCTTCCTATGGGAACCACCAAAATCTGTTGCTTTGGAACTGAAACCGCCCAAACCCAAGAAATTGACCGTGGGAATTTTCACCCACTGGAAATGCTGTAACGCCAAGTAGGTAAACACCAGAAAAACTGGGATTACTTACAGGTCGGAGGGCAATTGTAACTGTTTGTCCTGGAGTCACAGGTGGGTCAAAGTTCACAGTAATTGTGCGTGTTTTGCGTTCTCTGGTGACTGGGCCGAGTGATAATTCCGTTCCTTTGCGATCGCGCGTTCCCACAAATGCACGGGTATCATCAAGATAATACTGGATATTCTCTGCTCCTTCACGTTGAGCGATCGCTACCTTCCCAAGAGATTCTCCAGCATTTTCCGGCACAGCGATCGTAAAATAGTAAGTCCCACCCGGAAAATTTACATCTTTGTAAACAGTCGTCGCCTCAACCAGTTTCGGTGGCTGCACAAAATAGACTATACCATCTCTGAGTTGCACTGCTTGAGTCACTGGAACAGTAACTTCCGCAATACCAATTGCTAAGGAAAGTGTTATCCCAAATAAAGTTGCAACGCGCATGGCCGAATATACATTAAGTCAATAAAGAAAAGTTTTAATTGAGTAAAAAAGCACCTCATTTCAATTCTAGTTCTTTAGGAATGAGTGACTTAGGAATGATAGAAGCTTGTTTTTCCGAATCAGAAGGTTGCGTGTACCACCAAGCCCAAGCAATTAAAACCGCTTGAAAAGGAAGTCTGAATACGTGTACCCAGGGTGAATTTGGTATATAGTCGAGCTTAATATGATTAACCGCCATATTGATATTGGCAGGGAAAACCGCAATAAAAAGAGCAATAAGTCCCCAAGCAGCAGCTTGGCTTACAGGCGGAACTAATAACCCAATACCACCTAAAATTTCATAAAAACCACTCAGATAAACTAATTCCAAAGGATAAGGAAGTTGCGGTGGCATAATTTTGACATATGGTTCTGGAATTAGAAAATGTGTAACTCCAACCACAATAATTGCTATAGCAAGGATGACACGTAAACGTTCCTTATGCTGATTCATCAGTTTTGCCTCATTATATACTTACCGCTATAACTTTAGTTTGACGGAGAAATGCTGAATCTGCCTTGAGTCCATAGGATGAAAATGTTATTAGTCATTAGTTATTAGTCATTAGTCATTAGTTTTTCTCCGCGTCCCCGTGTCCCCGCGTCTCCCCTATCTCCCCACACAAAGCATGAACAATGCCTTTAACCGACTTGCACCCTTCATCCAAGAATATATTTATCATCACCAATGGACTGAATTAAGACCAGTCCAAATTGCTGCTTGCCAAGTCATATTTGACACCGATGCTCACTTATTAGTTGCTGCTGCGACTGCCGCAGGTAAAACAGAAGCAGCCTTTCTCCCAGTTTTGACTTTATTACACACCTACCCTGCTAATACCATAGGTGCGTTATATATTAGTCCTATCAAAGCATTAATTAATGACCAATTTGAGCGTCTCAACGACTTACTTAAAGAAGCAGATATTCCAGTTTGGCACTGGCACGGTGATGTTTCTCAAACTCGAAAAAATAAACTTTTAAAAAATCCTCAAGGCATTTTACAAATTACACCAGAATCTTTGGAAAGTTTATTAATTAACAAAAATAACGATCTACTTCGCTTATTTGGTGATTTAAGGTTTGTGATTATCGATGAAATTCACGCGTTTATGGGTTCAGAACGGGGTTGTCAAATTATTTGCCAATTACAACGTTTAGCAAAAATCACAGAAAAACAACCCCGGCGTATTGGTTTATCAGCAACTCTCGGTGATTATTCCTTAGCTGAAGAGTGGTTGCGTTCTGGAACTGATAAGCCAGTAATTACTCCCAAAATAGATGGAATCAAACGCCAAATCAAACTAGCTGTAGAACATTTTTATATTAATGATGAAGTCGATGAATCAGAGGCGACAGCTTACGAACAATATATTTTTAACCTCAGTAAATTTCGTAAATGTTTAATATTTGCAAATAATCGCACGCGCACCGAATCTATAATTGCATCATTGCGAAAAATTGCCACAGAACAAAAATTACCAGATATATATCATGTACATCACGGAAGCATATCTGCTAGTTTGCGGCAAGCGGCTGAAAATGCCATGCGCGAACCCAACAATCCTGCTGTGACTGCTGCAACTTTAACTCTAGAATTAGGCATAGATATCGGTCATTTAGAGCGGGTGATTCAGTTAGATTCACCCTTGTCTGTAGCTAGTTTTTTACAGCGTTTGGGACGCAGTGGTAGAAGAGGTGAAGCGGCTGATATGCGCTTTATTTGCGCTGAAGAACAACCATTATCAGAAGCTTCTTTACCAGAGCAAATCCCCTGGCAACTTTTACAATGTATCGCTATTATTCAACTTTATGTAGAGGAAAAGTGGATTGAGCCAATTCAACCGATTAAATATCCTTTGAGTTTGCTTTATCATCAAACAATGAGTATTTTAACGGCAACTGGAGAAATTTCACCTAATGTTTTAGCTAAACAAATTTTTAGTCTGCCACCTTTTGCTGCTATTTCCCAAGAAGATTTTCGGTTATTGCTGCGTTATTTAATTGATATCGGTCATATTCAACATACCGAACAAGGTAAATTAATCCTGGGTTTGGCAGCAGAAAAGGTGGTGAGAAAATTTCAGTTTTATGCTGTCTTTACTGAACAACAAGAATATATTGTCAAGCACGGTACAACGGAAATTGGCAGTATCGCCGCGCCAGTTCCTGTTGGTAATCAATTTGGTTTAGCTGGGAGAACTTGGGAAGTGGTAGAAGTTGACTTTAAAAAAAGAGCTATTGTGGTGAAACAAGCTGAGGGTAAAGCTAGTATTTATTGGCGTGGTGGTGGTGGAAGTATTCATAGAAAAGTTTTACAACGAATCCGGCAAGTTTTATTTGAGGATGTGGAGTATAGCTATTTGCAAAAGAATGCTTTGCAAAGATTACAGACAGTTCGTCAATTGCTGCGGCGGGTGGGATTAGAGAAGCAGAATATTTTGGAATTGGAAAAAGGTAAATGTTGTATTTTTCCTTGGATGGGTACTGTTGGTTATCGTACCTTGGAAAGATTACTTAACTCTTGGTGTCGGGAATCATTGGAAATTACAAGTATTGGCGGGGTCAGTCCTTATTATTTGACAATTAAATTAGGTAAAGGGAAATTTAAATATCTTGCTCGTGAAATTGCTTCGTTATGCGAGCAAAGGATAAGTGGAGAAGATTTAGTTAGTAGTTCAGAAGCGCCAGAAATTCAAAAGTATGATGAATTTATTCCTCATCCACTTTTACGGAAGGCTTTTATTAGTGATTATTTAGATATGGAAGAAGTGCGGCAAGAAGTGGCAAAGTGGTAAGCACCTATGTAGGTTGGGTTTCGTTCCTCAACCCAACATTAAGCCTTTATTGTTGGGTTTCACTTCGTTCAACCCAACCTAGAATTCTACTTAAATATCTTCGGACTCCTCATCATCGTATATTCCTGCCCGAGTTAAAGCATACTCTGATAGTAAGGGCGTATCTCGCCTATGACTCTCTGCCCATTCCCGAAAAGCTGTTATCCACTCAAGAGCCGTTGCAGTTTTGTAAAATGGTTGCTCCTGTTTTGATTTCATCAACTGCTCAAGCAATGCATCCAAATGTGGCTTAACCACTTCAACAGGGAGCTTAGTTACGTTTGCTAACACCTGCACAACGCCTTCTAACTCTTCTCTGTCAACGTCTGGGGGTAATGGTAGTATTTGATTGTTATTGTTGACCGCGCTATTAGTTTCCACAAATAATACTGAAATTACTTCCTAGTTTAATTATCATGGTTTTAAGCACTACAAGCAAAACCAGAGAAATGGAATTACTGGGGTAGCCGCTTGCTAACAGGAATGATGATTAAAGGGAAGCCGAAAAAATCTTCGCCTGGGCAAATGAGTTTGCCTTGGGACAAGCACAAAGTTTCTGAACTTACGGAAGTGCATGAAGTAGCAGAAAAATTTATTCTGGCGAATTGCTATGTGCCCTCAGTGCCAGGTATCGGATCTCTGAAATGTTGATTATTTGGTGAAAAAATAGCCTGTAATTAATATTTACAAATTTCTGAAAGCCTTAAATGCTACAGTTTACAAGTCTCGATGCGAGAGAAGAGAACCTCCCCGAAACCCCTGGAACAACAAGACGACCATAACAACCTACCCTACCCAAAAACAACCCCCCCTCACCCAGACGCGACACCAGAGGGAGGTGTCCCCAGGGGGCTGACGTATCAAAAGTAACTTCATTGTAATAAATCCAGTTACTATTCATTCTCCATCCAACGCGATCGCCAAACTTTTCCCAAGCTTCTTTATAATACTTACCATCAGTCTTACCACCAACGCTGAGGTAAATTTCTTTTTGAACGCTGAAGCCAAAGCGCCCATTGCTATATTTTACCCACAAGCGGTCAATTGTGCGGAGGTCTTTGCAAGGAAAGTTCAAGAGTTCTTCGTCTCTAATCCAATCACCTTGTTGACGACCTACAGCTTGAAGCATCACTAGATAAGTTTCATAATCAGCGTCTTTCCAATTTCCTGCTGCTAGGTAGCTGCATAGTTTTGTGTAATCTACCTGTACTTCTGAACTCAAATCATCAGATGTAGTTTGGTTAAAAAAGGAAATGAACCATTCTTTCATCGTTTTTGGGCGTTCATTTCCTTTTAACTTCATTATTTCAACATTCGATGTCTTTTGGCTAACTAATAGATTTAACCATTTTCCCATCGTTTTTGGACGTTCATTTGCTTCTAACCTCATTCCCCCAAGAATTGCCAGATTTAATTGCTGGCTAATACTTGGATTGTGTTGTTTTGGTTCAATTAAATTAGCTTTATAATATTTGCGATCCCAAGAGTTTGTAGGTTTTTGAGCGGTTACTATATAGTAAAGTGTTGCTGACAAACCATAAATATCAACTGTTGGTTCTTTGCTACCGTTGAATTGCTCATAAGGAGCAAAATGTTCATTGCCAAACCTTTTAGAAAAAGAAGTTGCAGGAGCAATATCTCCAGCTAAACCAAAGTCTATTAAAATCGGTTGATTACCATTACGCAACATGATGTTACCGGGGTGAATATCACGATGCACTATTGAATTTTGATGCATCGCTGCTAATGCATCACCAATTTTTTTCTGTAGGTGAAGGCGAAGGTTTGATGAATAATTCTCGAATATCTCCTTGAAAAATTCCTGTGAATATTGCTATGACTGCGAGAATTAAACCTATTATTCCAATCCATAGACCTAACGCATCGTAATTAATTTGTCTTGGTTGTGGCTGAACAGCAGGTGTCGGTTTTAACCCTAGTGAATCTAGCCAAGCTTGAATCGATTGGGGGCGTTTTTTGGGGTCTAAATCCATTGCCCAAAGAATATTACGATTGATGTTATCGCTAATTTGAGGATTTAAGTCTTTTGGTTCTGGCAATGGAGTATGATTTTGCAGGCGTTCTTTGGCGCTGGTGGGTACTTGTCCTGTCAATAAGTTGTAGAGTGTGGCTGCAAGTGAATAAACGTCGGTATACGCCCCTAGTTCAATTGTGTGTGAATACAGTTCTGGTGGTGTAAAACCGGCTTCGGCTTCTGTTTCTAGATTGCTGACACTCAGCTTTTTACTGTCAATTCCCCGTGCTAGCCCAAAGTCAATTAACATGGCTTCTTTTGAACCAGCCCTAATCATAATGTTGGCTGGTTTGACATCTCTATGCACCAAGTTATTTTGATGCACTACCGTTAAAGCTTCGCCGATTTGTTGGATGTATTGCAGGGCGTCTGCTTCTGGCAAAATATTCTTCTGGCGATGTGCGAGGTCTATTCCGTCGATGTACTCCATCGCTATGCACCACAAATCGTCCTCCTGAAAGGGATCTTCCAAGAGGCGCACGATATGGGGATGTTTGCATTTAGCGAGTTTGAAGGCTTCTTGGACAAATCTTTCCTGCAACCTTTTGAAGTCTGGTTGGTTCAATAATTGATTGTCCAGGGTTTTGACGACAATGCGATCGCCCTTTTCATCTTTGGCGAGATAAGTAATGCCAAAACGTCCCCGCCCTAATACACTTTCGAGGGTATATTTACCCCCCTGCAACTGCTTTGGAACCGCCCAAACCATCAGCTATGACTGTGAGACACTTGTGTTAATTTTGGCATAAATAGCTCTCACGGCTGTGGAAGAAGGCAAAAGGCACGTCGCTTCGCTCCGAATTCAAAATTCAAAATTCAAAATTCAAAATTCAAAATTCAAAATTAATAATCCCCATAATATAGATAATGGGGCTTGTATCATGAGTCTGTTCGGTCAAAAGAAAGAACATTTACAACAGATTTGAACTTGGTGAAGTGATTAAAGCTTGTTTTACTTCTGAATTCTGACTCCTGAATTCTGATTTAAGGCAAAAACCGATCTAAAGCAGCTTTTAATTGTTCAATTTCAACTTCCATATTGCCTTCTTTTGCTGCTCTAGCAATACACTCGGTTAAATGTTCATCTAGAACAATTCGCGCAACCCGATCTAATGCACCCCGCACTGCGGCAATTTGTAACAAAACATCAGGACAAGGGCTACTTTGCTGCACCATTGTTTTAATACCACGAACATGTCCTTCTATCCGCGACAAACGATTGACAATTCGCCGTAATGACTCTTCGCTATGGATGTGAGGATGGCTTAACTCTCCATGCCCAGGAGTATTATCTCCATGTTCGTGGTCTGTATCATGATTATGGGTGTGTTCTGCTTGCTGGGATGTTAGCAAGGATTCTTGACCTAATCGGTTTGAGCCATTCATGGGTTATCAAAGGACTTGTAGTACTAAGATCCTAGCCTAGTAGTTGACCAAAAATTGGGGAGTGGGGATGAGGGGGATGAGGGAGAATTAGAATTTTGTTTATCTAGTTCAAAGACTCATTAATGGAGTTCAAATACTCCCTGATTCCCTCATCCCCCCATTCTCCAGTCCCCAGTCCTCAATTTCTACTGACGATTCGCTCTTTCTTGGGGAATTATCTCTGTTATTACTCTACCGCCAGAATTACCGCCTTTGACAACAATATTTTCTGTTTCCAAATTACCAACGGCTGTTTCACCAGTAAAATTTACCGGTGGGTCAATTTGTCGATAAACTACATTTCCTTGAGCTTCAACTAATTTATTGTCTAAATACCAAGTTAATGTATTAGATCTCAATGACTGGCTACGCTGACCAACAGCATTGACGTTACCTGTTAAATAAACCGTTTTTTGGGGTATTTTCATTTCCCCTTGATTGGCTGTGACGGTGACTTTTTCCACACGCTGGAACATGCGGGTGGGGGATTTTGTGCTGATGGTTTCTGCGTTCATGTTCCAGGTCATAGAGTTACTAGCTATTTGCAATGGTGGGTCTAGTAAATCTAATTGGGCATTTTTTTGGATGCTGGCAATTTTGGTTTTTAAGTTGACTTCGGCTGCATTTCCTTTGCCGCGATCGCTAATTTTATTATTTTTATAACGGTCAATTTCAATGGGGCGATCGGCAATTAATGTTTCTTCTTTAATATTCCAGTTCAAATGCTCAGTTCGCATCTGCAATTGGGGATCGGCGGAGTTTGCTATCACTCCTCCAGAAAATTCCATCCGCTGTTCGCGAGTTTTAACTCGCGCTTCCTGTGCCACTGCTTGTAGTTTTTTATGAGTACCGTTAATCTGCTTGCGGACAATCAACAAATCTTCTTGAGGACGCCATTCTAATTCATTACCTTGCAAAACAATTCCATTGCTAGGGTCTGTGGCAAATATTTTACCCTTGAGAAATAGCTGTTTTCCATCTTGTTCAATGTCTGCTACATCTGCTTTGACTTGGTAAACGACTTTGCCATCTTGATACAGTTCTCCATAAGGATTTTCAGCCTGACCAATTTGTTTTTCTTTGGTGTATTTTGCCCGTTTAGCTTGGACTTTCCAAATCGGTCGTCCTACTTCATCTGCTTGTTCTAAGGTGACATCAAAGAACGTCAATTTACTATCTTGGTTAGATGAATCAGCAGTATTTGGTTGAGAAGCTGTGGGAGATTTCCCCCCGCAGCTAACTAATCCAATTCCTAAAAAAAAGGTCAAAAACAAAATAAAGAAAGAGGAGAGTCGGAAACTTTGGGAAAAGGAAAATTCCTTGCCTTTGCCTCCTGTTTCCTGCCCTTCTACCTCTCTCGATTTATGATTAAACTGATACTTCATTCTTGGATTTCCAGGTGTCCATCGCTAGTTCTTGGGTCTTCCAAAAATCCCATACTCGATAAGGGTCGATATGGATAGCTTTGACGAGGGGTTTTTTGAATATCCTCTTTGATGGCTTCTAAATCAATGTAGCGATCGCTTACATTAATTAAGCTGTCACTAGTCATGGAACGCAAACTCACCACCTCTACCCGTACACCACGATAGCTCACAGAATTGACTGCATAAGCCAAATCGCCATCACCGCTGACTAAAACTGCGGTATCATAGGAATCGACTAACGCCATCATATCGACTGCTATTTCTACATCCAGGTTGGCTTTTTTAGACCCATCTGGCAGTTGCACTAAGTCCTTAGCAATTACTCGATAGCCATTACGACGCATCCACAGCAAAAATCCCTGTTGCTTCTCGTTTGTCCGGTCTACACCAGTGTAGAAAAAAGCTCGCAGTAAGCGAGAACCTCCAGTTAATCGACACAACAGCTTTGTGTAATCGATTTCAATTCCTAATTGTAATGCAGCGTAAAATAGATTCGAGCCATCAATAAATATGGCCACCCTACCTCGATTCTCCAAAACTTGTTCTGGCGTAAATATCGAGTCGTTTTCTAAATTATTCAACATTGTTGTCATACCTCAGTTTTTATCCCTGTTATTTTTGATACAAATTAACCAGTTTTACATTCTAGTCACAGCGGTTTATGATAATGTTCCGGGGCTAATTAGTTCAGCCCCGATAAATTTTTACCAGAGAATTAGAAATTGAACAAAATCAGAATTTGATATGAACTAATCGTTTTTTGGGAGTTCTATGCGCTTAAAAATGGGTTGGGCTGTACCCAACTGTTGTTTACTAGATAGTACTCCCCAGGTTGCATGGGTAACAAAAGGAGCATTAAGTGAGCTTTGTATTTGATCGTTAAAGTTTATTCCGAAGCCCAGCTGCTGATAAATATCGCTACTGATGTTTGGAATAATTGGAGATAGCAGATAAGCTGCTAGTCTAACCGATTCTAGAACTGCGTACAGAACTTTTTCGACTTCCTGCTGCTGTCCCTGTTTATATAATGACCAAGGAGCTTGTTCATCAATAAACTTATTACTGGCTTGCACCAGTGAAAGGATCGATTCGCAGGCTTGATTGAAAGCTAGCTGCTCATAGGCTTTTTCTACCTGTTCCCCTAGACGTAAACCAATTGTTTTCAAAGGATTTTCGTCAGAGATCGTTTCGTTGCCGATTGGTGGTACATTATTCTGGGCGCAGTATTTCTTCACCATGTTCAAAGTGCGATTGAGCAAGTTACCTAAGTCATTTGCTAAATCTGCATTCAGAACATTAATGAACCTAATTTCATTAAAGTCGCCATCTTTGCCAAATTCGATTTCCTTAAGGAAGTAATAACGAACGGCATCACTACCATAGCGTTTGACTAGCTCTACAGGATCGAGGGTATTACCCAGACTTTTGCCCATTTTTTGACCATCTTTGGTCAAAAAACCATGTCCAAATACCCGGTCTGGCAAGGGAAAACCAGCTGATAAAAGCATTGCTGGCCAGTAAACTGCATGGAAGCGCAGAATATCTTTACCAATTAAGTGCAAATTAATTGGCCACCATTTTTCTAAGGCATTTGCTAAAGTTGGTTCTGCATCTGGTTCGAGCAATGCAGTTACATAACCGAGTAGTGCGTCAAACCAAACATAAAGGGTGTGCTTGGGATCGGTTGGTACTGGAAAACCCCAATCTAAATTAACTCGTGAAATTGAAAAGTCTTGCAAACCTTGATTGACAAAGCTTAGGACTTCGTTGCGGCGAGTTTCTGGTTGGATAAAATTGGGTTTTAACTGATAAAATTCTGTCAGTTTATTTTGATATTTAGATAAGCGAAAAAAATAGTTTTGTTCGTCTCGCCACTCGACTTCTTTATTAGTATGAATTGGGCAACGGTGTCCTTCTAAAAGTTCACGTTCTTCTTTGAATTCTTCACAAGATACGCAGTACCAGCCTTGTTGTTGTCCTTGATAGATATCGCCAGATTCCCATACTCGCTCAAAGAATTCTTTAACGATCGCTTCATGACGAGGCGCTGTAGTCCGACTAAAGCGATCGTATTGAATATCAAGCAATTTCCACAAACTTACAAAGCTAGGCACAATTTCATCGCAAAAATCTTGTGGAGCTTTGCCTAAACTTTCTGCCGTTCGCTGAATTTTTTGCCCATGCTCATCTGTACCCGTAATTAATAGTACTTGATGTCCCCGCAATCTTTGAAATCGCGCTACTACATCAGCAGCGATCGTTGTATAAGCACTGCCTATATGGGGGACATCGTTTACATAATATAGGGGTGTTGTCAGTGCAAATGTCTTTTGTGTTTTATTCACTAGATTCATGCAAAATAAAATCAACTTATTAAAACGTTTTACATCTTAGTTTTGTGGGCAAAACCACGCAATTATATAACATTACTAGCATTTTTTCCAATAACACCTTAATATTAGCAAATTTATCCGGTCAGCAATTGTTTTATAATATGCATTAATTCAACTGATTTTTGCCTAAAATACAGAAATTTACTATTAAAGAATTTTTAGCAATAGTTTTGATTACATAATATTATTGTGTTGAGGAATACATAAATACTCAGAACTCAGAAAATCTACCTCAGTTTATAGATTCAGACATTTCTATCTTAAGACGGTCATGGCAGTGGTAAAGAAATGTAAAAATTAAATTAAGATAAACTGCCATATTTACCGGAATATATATTGATTAGGTATGAGTCTAAAT
Source organism: Nostoc sp. CCY 9925 (assembly GCF_963920935.1). Classification (NCBI taxonomy): domain Bacteria; kingdom Bacillati; phylum Cyanobacteriota; class Cyanophyceae; order Nostocales; family Nostocaceae; genus Nostoc; species Nostoc sp. CCY 9925. Next base: position 36,186 of record NZ_CAWUDO010000010.1, read on the forward strand.
AGTCCTCAGTTGATTTCACAAGCTTTCTTGGCAGGGCTTTCAACACAGATGTTGCGCTATTACGAAGATCGCATTCCGCGAGATGCTAGCGTCTTGGTAGTTAGCAATCACCGCAGCTTTATGGATGCACCGATTTTAATGGCGGCGTTATCCAATCCAATTCGCTTTGCTTGTCATCACTACATGGGACAAGTGCCGATCATGCGCGAGATTGTTACCGGACAATTGGGGTGTTTTCCTTTGGAGGAACCCCAAAACCGCCAACAAAGCTTTTTTGTGCAATCACAGATGTTATTGCAATCTCGGCAGATGGTAGGAGTATTTCCCGAAGGAACAGAACCAATGGTAAAATTTACTGTGCCAAACACAGTGGGTGAATTTCAGCGGGGATTTGCTCATTTGGCATTGCGGGCTGATGTGCAGGATTTAGCAATTTTGCCAGTTGCGATCGCTTCAATTGAAGAAGTCAACACTTCTGGTTTTCCCCTGAGGCTATTGAGTTTATTCGATCCTTCAGAACCTTTATTTAAACAACCAGGTTGGCATCCTTTGGTAGTTTATCGTCGGGTTGCCGTGTTAATTGGTCGCCCTTATTGGATTACGCCTCAACATCAAAAAAGATATCATGGCAAACAAGCCAGAACTGTTGTGGCTGAACTAACCGAACATTGCCACAACCAAGTTAGTGACTTACTGCGCCAGGGTTGCTATTAGGTGTAATTTTGGATTATCGCCAGGGCTTAGAGTTGCTTGTTGTGAGGAGTTTTTTGTGTCTGGTCAAAAGCAGCCAACAATCAACAGTCCAAAAGTTTTATACCATTTATTAGTGACCAATGACCAATGACTAATGACCAATGACTACCCCAGAAGTTGAACTCAAGCCTTGTTTCCTTACACCTAAACGATTACAGCCAGAGTTTCCGCTGTTTGTATATTTACCAGGAATGGATGGAACAGGTCAATTATTGCGATCGCAAACCGCTGGATTAGAAGTTGGCTTTGATGTCCGCTGTTTTGCAATCCCCCGAAAAGACCTTACCTCCTGGGATGTGCTAACCAACAATGTATTAGACTTAATCCACGCCGAATTAGAAAAAAGTTCCCACAGACCAGTTTACTTGTGTGGTGAGTCATTTGGCGGTTGCTTGGCAATGAAAGTTGCAATCAAAGCACCGCAGCTATTTAAACGAATTATTTTAATTAACCCAGCTTCAGCCTTTCAACTTCGTCCTTGGTTGAATTGGGCATCGCAAATTACTTACTTAGTCCCATCAGGATTGTATGATATCGGCGCACTAGGGTTATTGCCATTTTTAGCATCTTTGCCCCGGATTTCTCGCAGCGATCGCCATGAATTGTTAAGAACTATGCGTTCTGTTCCCGCAGAAACGGTTCATTGGCGATTGTCTTTACTGCGAGAGTTTGAGATTGATGAGGAGCAGTTAAGCCGCTTAAGGCAACCAGTTTTGTTGATTGCTGGTGGTAGCGATCGACTTTTGCCTTCTGTAACTGAAGTCAAGCGGATAGCGAATATCATACCAAATACCGAGATTATGGTGCTGCCCAATTGCGGACATGCTTGCTTGCTAGAGCAAGATATTAATCTCTATGAAATCCTCAAAGCTAACGACTTTCTAGAAAATCAAGTTGATATCGGTAAACAGCAAGAGGTGAGAGGATAAGCTAAAGGGCGATCGCATCACCGTGCAAATCGCCCATAAGCTTTAGCCTGTCAGCTATTGAGAGCAATCTAACTTAAGAGATCGTGTTAGCAAGCGATCGCCTATAATCACCAACATTTAATCATTGTTCTAGAACTATACAAAAGTTAATCTGCTCCCACTACTAGTTCTAAAGCTGAAACATATATTTTTGGAGACTAAGAAATGCTTACTCTCAAAGAGTTAGTTATAAGAGAACTAGAAAACCTCAACGAAGAACAACTCAGACAAGTTAGAGATTTTCTTGCTTTTGTTAAATTCCGTAGCCGTGTAGCTAGCTGGGAAATAGATAAAAATGAAATAGCTACCCTCTACAATGAATTTGCACAAGAAGATCGAATACTTGCTGAGGAAGGATTGGATGAATATGCAAAACTGCTGAAACAAGAAGACTAAGAATGACTATCAAACGAGGTGAGGTATGGTTGGCAGATCTCAACCCAACCAGAGGTTCTGAACAAGGAGGTACTCGACCAGTTATTGTCTTTCAGAATGAAATAATTTCTCAATTTTCAACTACTGTTATAACAATCCCTTTAACAAGTAATTTGCGCCGTGCTTCTTTGCCAACGTGTCTATTAATTCAGAGTGGTGAGGGGGGATTAGAACTAGATTCAGTTGCTCTGTGCCACCAATTGCGCGTAATTGACAAAATAAGATTGCAAAGTAAACTGGATGCGCTAACTCCAGAAACGTTTGCTATTTTAGAAGGTAAAGTGTTATTGACATTAGGTTATTAATTATAAAATAAAAACTTTAGATAAATGCCCAGTATTATTTAAGCCTGTTCTGTTAACTTGTGCTTCTGGGGAGATGTCAAGCCGATGGCAATTCGCTACAAAAAGAGAGAGGCTTTAGAGAACGGTGTCAAGCAATGACAGATCGATCCCAAGAAATAGAGGCGAACAAATTAGTTCATTCACCTACAGAAACAAAAAAAGTAGAAATCGCGGCTCAATCATCAGTCGAAAATGAACCCTCCATATTAGAGTCTTTTGCTAAAACTGTTGCTGACACAGGCAAAGCAGTTTTAGACACAGCAATAGGCGTGGGAGAAGCAGCAACGAAGCAAACACACAAGTTCATTGAACAAACAACTCAAACCAGCGGTACACTTGTGAACCGCCTGAGCGAAAATTGGCTGATTAGAAAACTATCTGGAGTATTAAATCTCAATTGGCTGTTTGGCGCCACTGATGTTGTTGATTTAGAAAAAGCAGAAGTGGCGGTAAAGAAGCTGAAACAAAAGTATCCCAATGAATCACCCAGCCAGATTGCTCACCGCATCATGATGGAAAAAGCAGCAAGAGCAGGTGGAATTGGTTTAGCAACTAGTATTTTACCGGGATTTGCAGTGGCATTTTTGGCAATTGATTTAGCAGCGACAACAAAACTGCAATCAGAAATGGTTTATGAAATTGCATCTGACTATGGGCTAGATTTAAAAGATCCTGCCCGCAGAGGTGAAGTTTTAGCAATTTTTGGTTTGGCCTTGGGTGGAGGTCGTCTGTTGAAAGCTGCGGGATTAGGCTTGTTGCGAAATGTGCCTTTTGCGGGTGCAGCGATCGCCGTTAGTTCAAATGCGACGATGATCTATTCATTGGGCTATGCTGCTTGTCGATTTTATGAAGCCAAATTAGATGCATCAACCTCTCTCAATTCTCCAGAGACACTAGCAACATTAAAACAACAGAGTGAAGAGTATCTCCAAAGTGCGATCGCTCAACAAGCCATTATGGATCAAATTTTAGTTCATATGATCCTCGCCAGTCATCCCGAAAAAAGTTGGAAAGAAATTTTGCCAGAATTGCAAGCTGCAAATTTAAGTCCTGCCTCCCTGAATGCCATTGCCGAAGACATCAAATCACCCAAGCCTTTAGATACACTCCTCAATCAGCTAAGCCGTGATTTTGCCATACCGTTATTGGCTCAGTGTTACAAAATTGCCCAGCTTGACAATCAGACTACACCACTTGAGCAAGAAATAATTAGTGCGATCGCTAATAAATTTGATCTGGACATGGGGTATGGGGCATAGCGAATGAGTCTTTAATACTCGTGAATGAGTCTTTAATACTCGCCGATGAGTCTTTGAACTCGACTTTTATACCCCAATACCCATTGCCCATTGCCCATTGCCCAACACATTAAACAAAAATTTTGAGCAATACTGGTACAAGAACAAATATTTAGATAAAATCCCGAAATGAAAATTCAACCTAGTGATGCGCCTTTGCTAGAGTGGGCAGGCGATAGTTTGGCAATTGGATTATTTGAAGATGCAGTAGAGTTAACCGGAGAACTGGCAACTTTGGATCAAAAGTTTGCCGGGGTCTTGAAAGAACTGATTGCTGAGGAGGAATTTAAAGGTAAAGCTAACAGCACCATTTTTACCCGTGTAGGTACTGGTAGCGGAGTTCGGAAAGTTATTGTAGTAGGTTTAGGAAAACCAGAAGCACTCAAACTAGATACTCTACGACGCACTGCGGCTGCGGTAGCTAGAGTAGGCAAAAAGCAAAAAAGCAAAATTCTCGGTTTGAGTTTTCCATTATGGAATAACGATCCAGATGCAAGTGCCCAAGCGATCGCTGAAGGTGTAGAATTAGCGCTTTACCAAGATGTTCGCTTTAAATCAGAACCAGAAGATAAAGGAACACAACTAGAAACAGTAGAATTACTAGGATTTGCCGGACAAGAAGCAGCCATCAACCGCGCCCATCAAATTGTTTCTGGCGTAATCTTAGCACGGCAATTAGTAGCAGCCCCAGCGAATGCGGTAACACCGATTACCTTAGCAGAAACGGCTCAAGCGATCGCCAACGAACACGGTTTACAACTGGAAATTCTCGAACGAGAAGACTGTGAAAAGTTGGGCATGGGTGCTTTTTTGGGAGTAGCCCAGGCTTCCGATTTGCCACCGAAATTTATTCACCTGACTTACAAGCCAGAAGGTACTCCCAAAAAGAAACTGGCAATTATTGGCAAAGGTTTAACCTTCGACTCCGGCGGACTCAACATTAAAGGCGCTGGTAGTGGCATTGAAACCATGAAAATTGATATGGGCGGTGCAGCTGCAACCTTGGGTGCAGCAAAAGCGATCGCTCAAATCAAGCCAGATTCTGAAGTTCACTTTATCTCAGCAGCCACCGAAAACATGATTAGCGGTCGTGCCATGCACCCAGGGGATATTCTGACAGCATCAAACGGCAAAACAATCGAAGTGAACAACACCGACGCTGAAGGACGTTTGACGCTGGCAGATGCTTTAGTGTATGCCGACAAATTGGGATTAGATGCGATCGTTGATTTAGCCACCCTCACAGGTGCCAACGTCATCGCCTTGGGCGACGATATTGCTGGCTTATATACTCCCGATGACGCAGTAGCTTCCCAATTGGAAAAAGCCGCCCAAACATCAGGAGAAAAGATTTGGCGGATGCCAATGGAAGAAAAATATTTTGAAGGGCTGAAATCTGGCATTGCCGACATGAAAAACACCGGTCCCCGTCCAGGTGGTGCCATTACCGCCGCCCTTTTCCTCAAAGAATTCGTGAAAGAAACCCCTTGGGCGCACTTAGACATAGCCGGCCCAGTGTGGACAGATAAAGAAAACGGCTACAACAGCGCCGGCGCGACTGGCTACGGCGTTCGGACACTAGTTGACTGGGTATTGGGAATTGGGGAGTAGGGAGTAGGGAGTGGGGAGTGGGGGAGATGGGGAGCAAAGGGGCAGGGGAAAAGGTTAAAGGGTAAAGGATAAAGGGATAAATTTAACCTTTCCCCCTTACCCCTTTCCCTTTCCCCATTCCCAATGCCCCACTCCCCACTCCCTAGTCTTCAACAATTCGTGCTATCTTGGGCCAGCCATCTGGTAAAATTTGTAAGGTTTCTAGAAGCTCTAAGCAATGGGATCGACTCGTGTACGGATCGCAATTGACGCAATGGGAGGGGATCACGCACCCGGTGAAATTGTTGCTGGCGCATTGCGAGCAAGGGAAGAATTGGGTGTAGATATATTGTTGGTTGGTGATCCCCAACAAATTGAAGCTGCCTTACCGCCAAAAACAAATTTAGGGCAGGTAGAGATCGTGACCGCACAAGAAGCGATCGCGATGGATGAGGAGCCTTTAAACGCAGTTAGACGCAAACGCAACGCTTCTATCAATGTGGCGATGGATTTGGTCAAGCAGCAACGGGCAGATGCGGTATTTTCAGCAGGTCACTCTGGCGCAGCTATGGCATCCGCTTTGCTCCGCTTAGGACGATTACCAGGAGTTGACCGCCCAGCCATTGGGACTGTTTTCCCCACAATTATTGCTGGTAAGCCAGTGCTGGTACTTGATGTCGGCGCAAATGTAGATTGCCGTCCGAAGTTTTTAGAACAGTTTGCTGTTATGGGGTCGGCTTACAGTCGTTATGTCTTAGGTACAAGTGAACCTAAGGTGGGTTTATTGAATATCGGTGAAGAAGACTCTAAGGGCAATGACGCATCTGTCCGCGCCCACCAACTGCTACGGGAAAATTCCCAAATCAATTTTATTGGTAATGCCGAAGGGCGTGATGTGCTTTCTGGTCATTTTGATGTGATTGTCTGTGATGGCTTTGTTGGCAATGTCTTGTTAAAATTTGCCGAAGCTGTTGGAGAAGTGATTCTGCAAATCTTACGGGAAGAATTACCCCAAGGATTACACGGTCAAATCGGCTCAGCACTCTTAAAACCAAACCTGAAGCGGATCAAGCAGCGCATGGATCACGCAGAACACGGTGGCGCCTTGCTCTTAGGCGTGGCAGGAGTTTGTTTAATCGGTCACGGTAGCTCACAAGCACCTTCAATTTTTAATGCAATTCGCATGGCAAAAGAAGCTGTTGACAACCAGGTGCTGCAACGAATCCAGTCCCAATATCTCCTAGAGCGGGAGAGCGGTTAGCAATCAGTCATTAGTCATTAGTCATCAGTTACGAGCAACAAAGCGCAAAGTCTTAGCCAAGGCTTCCTTGGATCAGAACTTTGTAAGAGAGGACAAATGACAAAGGACAAATGACAAATGACAAAAGACAAGTGACAAAAAGCTGATAGCTCGGGAGATTAGGTGTGCATAACTTAGGCGTAGCAATTACAGGAAGTGGCTCAGCAGTACCAGCAACTTCCCTACACAACCAGAGATTGACTGAACTGGTTGAAACATCAGACGAATGGATTACCACAAGAACCGGAATTTGTCAACGGCGATTAGCACTACCGTCTGAGTCATTGAGTGTACTCGCTACAGCAGCCAGCAATCAGGCGATCGCAGCTGCGGGAATTAAACCAGAAGACCTAGATTTGATTTTGCTGGCGACTTCTACCCCTGACGACTTGTTTGGTAGTGCCTGTCAAGTACAGGCTAAATTGGGAGCAACCAAAGCAGTAGCCTTTGACTTAACGGCGGCCTGCTCAGGCTTTGTTTTTGGACTGGTCACAGCAGCCCAATACATCAGAACCGGTGTCTATCAAAATGTACTGTTGATAGGAGCAGATATCCTCTCTCGCTGGGTAGATTGGCAAGACCGACGCACTTGTGTATTATTCGGCGATGGTGCAGGGGCAGTAGTATTGCAGGCATCGAAAAGCGATCGCTTACTGGGTTTTGCACTTAAAAGTGATGGTACTCAAAACCATCACCTCAACCTTGGCTATACAGGCTCATCTCAAGAACTACTCCCTGGTATAAATGTTACTAAAGGCGGTTACCAACCCATAAGTATGAACGGCAAAGAAGTCTACCGCTTCGCCGTCCAAAAAGTGCCAGAAATCATTGACAAAGCCTTATTTCAAGCCAACCTCACTGTTGACCACATAGATTGGCTAGTCTTGCATCAAGCCAATCAGCGGATTATTGATGCCGTTGCTCAACGCCTAGATATCCCAGAACATAAAGTTATCAGTAATCTCGCCCACTACGGCAATACCTCAGCTGCTTCCATTCCTCTAGCTTTAGATGAAGCAGTGCGCCAAGGCAAAATTAAACCCAATCACATCGTTGCTGCATCCGGCTTTGGTGCCGGTCTGACATGGGGCGCAGCAATTTTTGAATGGGGAAGATAGATATTTTGTCATTAGTCATTTGTCTTTTGTGCTTTGTTATTCACTAATGACCAATGACCAATGACCAATGACCAATGACCACTGACTAATGACTAATGACCAATGGCTAAAACTGCATGGGTGTTTCCCGGACAAGGTTCCCAAGCACTGGGAATGGGAATTGATTTATTAGATATACCTGCCGCTAAAGAAAAATTTGCTCAGGCCGACGCAATTTTAGGCTGGTCTGTGACTGAAATATGTCAAACACAAGAAGAAAAATTATCACAGACGCTATATACTCAGCCAAGCCTTTACGTGGTAGAAAGCATTCTTGCTGACCTTCTCCGGGAACGAGGGCATCAACCAGATTTAGTTGCTGGACATAGTTTGGGAGAATATGTTGCTCTTTATATTGCGGGTGTCTTTGAGTGGTCGGCTGGTTTATATTTAGTGAAGCGTCGTGCAGAACTCATGGATAGTGCCTCTGGTGGTATGATGGCAGCCCTGATGAACTTTGACAGGGAACAGTTGGAAAAAGTCATTGCCGAAACGCCTGATGTAGTAGTGGCAAATGACAACAGTCCCGCTCAAGTGGTAATTTCAGGAACGGCCGAGGCTGTACAAGCGGTGATGTCTCAAGTAAAAGCCAAACGTGCTATTCCTTTAAAAGTTTCTGGGGCATTTCATTCACATTTAGTTGCGGCGGCGGCGGCTGAATTTCAAGACATTTTGCAATCTGTAGAATTTCAGCCAGCTGTTGTTCCAGTTTTATCGAATATAGAACCAATTCCGTCTATTGATGCCGAAATTTTGAAGCAGCGCCTCAATCAACAAATGACGGGTTCGGTACGCTGGCGAGAAATTTCTCTGCAATTACCAGCCAACGGCATCGAGCAAGTAATAGAAATTGGCCCTGGTAAAGTCCTAACTGGCTTAATTAAACGTATTAGCCCTGACTTAATCCTAAAAAACATCAATACTGCTGCTGATTTGCCAGTTTGATTTTTTGAAAGGATGTTTTAAAAAGAAGAATTCAGAATTGGTGAATTCAGGAATCAGAATCAATAAGATGGCTGACTCCTGAATTGTTTATTTTTAAGTTTATTTTTAAAATTAAAAACAAAACTTGATACTGATTCTGCCTACCAATGATTACTTCAACAAACGTCACCCGAAAACTATTCAATATTGAAGAATATCACCGCTTAATTGAATTGGGTTTCCTAACAGAAAACGACAGGATTGAATTAATTCGTGGAGAATTAATGCAAATGGCTGCCAAAGGAATACCACACAGTAGCTGTACTTCTTCTCTAGTCAATGAATTAGTAGTTTTACTCTACAATAAGGCTATAGTTAGAGGACAAGAGCCAATTTCATTACCTCCAAATAGCGAACCGGAGCCTGATGTAGTCATTGCGCGTTATCGTGAAGATCGTTATTCGTCAAAGCATCCTTCTGTTGAAGATATTATATTAGTAGCTGAAGTATCTGATAGTACCCTTAAATATGATATCCAAGAAAAATTAACCCTTTATCCTGAATTGAAAATTGCTAATTATTGGATATTTAATTTAATAGCTAATTGTTTAGAAGTTTACACCCAGCCGTTTCAAGATTTGCAAGGTAATTTTAATTATGCAACTAAGCAAATATATTTACCAAATGCCATTGTAAATATTCCTGAATTTCCAGATTTATCTCTAAATTTATCAGTGGTATTTCCTTTAAGTAGGTCGGCGTGAAAAAACCAAACTATGTAAAGATAAATGAATACTCAGAATAGAGGTTTTCTGATGCTGAGGCTTTATCACTCGCCAATTTCTCCCAATTCGCGCCGCGTCTGGATTACTCTCCTAGAAAAAGGACTTGAGTTTGAATTAGTAGAGATTAAACTGGATGGAGAACAGTTTAAACCAGAGTTTTCAGCGATTAGTCCTTTTCATCGCATACCAGTTTTGGTAGATGAGGACTTGAAGATAATAGAATCCTTGGCAATTTTGGATTATTTAGAAGCCAAGTATCCGACACCTGCGATGCTGCCTAAAAATGCAAAGGATTTGGCGATCGCACGTATGGTACAACTGGTAACTGTGAATGAGCTTTTGCCTGCAACTACCATCTTTCTACCTCAGTTTCTAGGCTTGCCGGGAGGAGATCCAGAAACAATCGAGAAGGCAAAGCAAAAAATTGCCACAGTGCTGAAGTTTTTGGAAAGTTTACTTGACGATCGCCCTTACTTTGGCAGTGAAAACCTAACTCTAGCTGAAGCTGTGGCTGGAACTGTAGTACCTTTGATGCCAATTGTAGGCATATCTTTAAGTGAATATCCAAAATTAAACGCTTGGTGCGATCGCTTGATAGCACGTCCGGCATGGCAAGCTACTGAGGCTACTCCGGAGGACATAGCGGCGTTCAGAACGGTCATAGTGGCGAGAATGTCACAACAGAATTCAGGCTAAAAGCTATCGGCCTTAAGAGCAAGCTTGTGACAAAGATTGCAAACTTCCAAAAGCCTGCCTGTACGCACCGCGCCATAGGCAGGCTTTGTTTGCATGGGTGCTTGATAATAACTTTTCTTACAGCTTGACTTGGGACAAATGACTACGGGGATTGTAGGTACGTATAGCCCGGATTTTTTCATAATACTCCCGCTCCTGTTGGCTGAGGTCTTTTGGTGGGGCGACCGCCACCTTCACCAACTGATCGCCTCGTCCACCCTTGGCGAGAGGCCAACCTTTGCCACGTAAACGCAGCGATTGACCAGAACGCACACCCGCTGGTAGCTTGACATTAACCATGCCATCGGGTGTGGGTACATCAATAGATGCTCCCAGCGTTGCTTCATCTGGGGTAATTGCCACTTCGCAAACTAAATTATCGCCTTCCATTTGGAAGAACGAGTGCGGCTGAAGTTCGACTTTTAAGTATAAATCCCCCCGTTGTTGAGTCATGGGGTTAATTTGACCTTTACCCCGCACGCGTAGGCGAGTACCAGTTTTAGCCCCAGCTGGGATGCGAACATCAATTGTTTCGTTGCCTAGACTAAAGCGCTTTTGCACACCATGAAATGCTTCACCAAAAGTCAGAGTGATGGCAGCTTCACTATCTTGGGCAGTGGCAGCACCTGGATCTTGATACCCAAAATCGTTAAAGCCACCAAAACCACTGGGGGCACCTGTGGGAGTACGGTAAGAATAGGTTTGTCGTCCACCACGAGGACTAGCACCGCCAAAGCGTCCTAGCAACTCATTAATAAACTCATCAAAATTGCCGTATTGACTGAAGTCAAAGCCGCCCATATCGACACCAGCACCGCCAGATGGGAAACCTTGACCAGCTTGTTTCCAATATTGGCCGAATTGGTCGTACTTTTTGCGTTTATCTGGGTCTGAGACGACTTCGTAGGCTTCGTTAATTTCTTTGAACCGTGCCTCTGCCTGTTTGTTGCCTGGATTAACATCAGGGTGATATTTGCGGGCTAGTTTGCGAAAGGCTTGTTTAATTTCCTCTTGACTGGCAGTCTTATTAACTCCCAAAATTGCGTAATAGTCTTTAAAGTCGGTTGCAGCCATCTACCAGCCTCCTATAGAAATTCCCGTTATGTTTTTAAGATAAGAGATGTTTAGTTTGCCAGGTATAATGCCAAGCAAAAATAATCTGATTTTAAATTAACAAAGAATATAGAAAATCAAGTGTGGTTCTTGCTCACCGGGCGATCGCAATTTCCGTACTTTGAATAAACGTAGGGAGTGGGGAGATGGGGAGATGGGGAAAAGGTTAAAGGTTAAAGGGAAAAGGAATCAATTTAATCTTTCCCCTTTTCCCCTTTTCCCCTTACCCCTTTCCCTTTCCCCATGCCCTATGCCCCATGCCCCATGCCCCATGCCCCAATTTCAAAGAAAGCGAATCAGGTTGTCTAATCCTTCTTCTAGACTTGGCGGAGCATCCCGGAGTTGACGGTGCATCTGCAAAATAATTTCTTCTGGCACCTGGCGCGATCGCCTTTTATTGCGTGCTAAACACAGCCAAACTGGCATATTTACCCAAATTCCCGTAATGTAGGTAAAGCCAAAGTCACGGGCTAGAGTAATTACCTCACGGCGATGGCGTCGCTGGGCGTTGGTAGCGTCGAAAATTGCCGCATTACCTGTGGAAATAGCTTGTTGAAATTGCCGTTCCACTTCACGCCAAATTAGCAGCCACGATCCCTGAATAGCTTCACAACCAAATAGTTGCCCCCGAATGGCATCTGTAGAAATCAGGTGCCATTCGGGGCATTCTGCCAATAATTGTTTTGCCAGAGTTGACTTCCCGCTACCTGGAAGACCTATGAGCAATAAAAGTTGAGTCATTTGTCATTTGTCCTTTATCCCTGGTCATTTGTCATTTGTCCTCTCTTACAAAGTTCTGAGCCAAGGAAGCCTTGGCTCAGACTTTGCGCTTTGTTGGTTGTAACCAATGACTAATGACTAATGACCAATGACTAATGACTAATGACCAATGATTAAATTACCGTTCCATCAGGAATTACAGCATTTTTTAACACAACTACGATCCCACTACGGATGTAAAAACCTTGACTTTCGCGGTCAGCTTCTTGGACGTTATCTTTGTTGATAATTTTGACATCATGTCCGATGCGGGCATTTTTATCAACGATCGCACCCCTAATAATTGTGTCGGTACCAATGCCTACAGGAATGTCACCTTTAACTAAGCTACATTGGCGTTCCACAGAAGCCTGGTAAAAGTCTGCACCCATGAGCAAAGATTCTTCGATGATGCAGCCAGATTCAATCCGCGATCGCACTCCCAAAACTGAATGTTGAATGCGGCAATTTTTCAAAATGCAACCTTCGCCAATAATTGATTCTGTGATTTGGCAATCTAATAGTTTACTCGGAGGTAAGTAACGAGCGCGAGTATAAATTGGTGCTTCTTCATCGTAAAAACTAAAGGGTGGCTGGGGTTGGCGAGTCAGGGTTAAGTTTGCGTGATAAAATGCCTCGATTGTTCCAATATCTTCCCAGTAATCATCAAATAGATAAGCTTGAACGTTGTAATCCTTAGAGGCATCAGGAATAATTTCTTTGCCGAAATCAGTCCTTTCTGTACCCTCTCTTAACAACTTGAACAAAACATCTTTTTTGAAGACATAAATCCCCATCGAGGCGATGTAGGGCTGTTGTTGGGCTTGTTCTTTTGTTAATCCCAGTACGCTTGTATCAACTTGCATTTGGGTTAACGCTTCGCCTTTGGGTTTTTCGCTAAAATCGATGACTCTACCAGAATCGTCAATTTTCATCAAACCAAAATCTGAGGCGCGGCGCTCGTCAATGGGGATGACTGAGAGAGTAATATCAGCCCCGGTTTCTCTATGGCGCTGGATAAACTGGCGATAATCCATACGGTAGAGGTGATCGCCTGAGAGGATCAAATATTCGTCTACATCCCATTCTTCCATTAACCACAGATACTGACGCACCGCATCAGCTGTACCTTGGAACCAGTTGGGGTTTTCTGGTGTTTGTTGTGCGGCTAGCACTTCCACAAACCCTTCGTTGAAACCAGTAAAGTTGTAGGTACGGGCAATGTGACGATTCAGGGAAGCTGAGTTAAATTGTGTCAGAACGTAAATTTTGAATATTTGGGAATTTATGCAGTTACTGACAGGGATATCGATTAAGCGGTATTTCCCCGCCACTGGTACTGCTGGTTTGGCGCGGAGTTTGGTTAGCGGATAAAGCCGAGTCCCCGCGCCACCACCAAGTATGATTGATAAAACTTTTTTCACAAAATTTCTCCCAGCTGCCTTTCAACTCTCATCTTCAGTTTAGGACTGTATGTGGCAGCTGGTAAGGGGGGATCGAAGAATCTCCGGGAGGAATTTTAGAAACTGCTGCTGGTGTTGAATGAGGTTATTGACTAGTTATCAATTAATATAAAGTATTATTTAATATCAGTAAATAGTCAGCTTCAGCTACACGACTGTTAAAAATACATAAATTAGTGGCTTCTGAATGAATTCAGGAATCAGTAATTTTTTAGACAAAGTATTATTGCTTTAGCTAGAGTTTATTAGATAACTAAGTGCTTATTTATGCTTCTGAGCCTGCTGCTTAAATTTCTCCTGGCGAACTTTGTATCGCCCCAAGAAGCAACCGCGATCGCCCAATCTCGCAAAAAGTCTAAATGCTGGCGATGTTTATCATGAAAGTTTGTTGCAATTAAGCTAACAATTATCGCACCAAAACCTAAAGCTATACCACCACTTATAGAAATACTTCTGACTAAAAAACTATCTTCTTCTGGTTTATTTTCTAACCAGTGAAAGTGATATGCTGCCACAGCAATAATTATTGCTGAAAATTATCCGCGCGGTGTAGGGTTAGACAATGCCTATTGAACACCCAGCTTCCCTGTATTCATTCTCTTATTAACCAAACTTAATTGCTGCGATCGCTTCAAATACTTCACCCAAGGTTGCTCTGACAATTGAGAGATGGCATTGGGTGACAGTGTTGCCGTAAAAATATCTTTACCACTGCTAACACCACTAACGCCGAGATTTTCTAAAACAGCAGTTGCATTAGAGTCTAAAATTGCTTCGGTATGGATAAAAACCCCCAAACTCGGTTTTTCTGAATCTTGAATATTATTCAACGCTGTAGCAAGGGCAGCGTCTAGCTTTTGATAATTCATAAACAATTCCTTGTGAAAGAGGGTAGGCAATTTTTACCTACCCTAACTTATCAAATTTATAGTTTTTTATCGCCTACCCTTGTACAGAAATAATATCCACCTTTCTCAATCTAATTACAGATTTAAGGCATTAATCACTCCATAACCCCATTTCTCATCGAATGTGCCTGCGGGTTTTCCGGGAATTGCGCTATTTTTACGTAGCAAATCTTTCAAAGTAGCGGGATCTAGTTGGGAATCGCGTTGTAAGAGTAATGCAACTAAGCCAGTGACGAAAGGTGTTGCCATACTCGTACCAGCCATTGCGACAAACTTAGAATTAATCATTGACGAACGGGCAGAATTAGCATCAGCAGAAAGTGTGGAAACAATCATTGCTCCTGGTGCTGCTATGTCCGGCTTTTGGCCATCATTGCGTAAAGGCCCTTCACTACTAAATTCGGAAATAGTATCCAAATCTAAGCCCATTTCTCGTATTTCGTTATCAATATCTGTGTACTTAGCTTTGGTAGTATAAGCTGCAACTGTAACGGCACTACTAGAGGCTCCTGGCGAACCAATTTTGACTGCATCTTTGATGCTTTTACCTGTAAAAAATACTGATGACATATCGTCTAACGTCCACACATCCACACGTGTCTCAGTTGCAGAAGTATTGCGTAGACGTAGTTGCCAAATACCTCCCATTACTTGGGAAGGGCCGATACCGCGTATTTGGACAAAGAAGTTGCGATCGCCGTTAGCTTGGTCTGGCCCTGGTGTCACAATTTCCACCCGTGCATCGGGTAACTGATATTCCTGCGTAGGATTACCGTCAGTAATGATTTTTTGGAACGGAGTAACAAAATCGTTGGGACTCCGCACCGAAACTTCCAACTCACTGTCTTTGGAATACCAACCATTTAGCCAAACTATGCCTACTTGATTTAGAGGAACATTAAAGCGCATACCACGGGTGCGATCGCTAGGTATGGTTGTTTGACCATGAATATTGATGCTTCCTTCGTTACCCGCAGCACAGCAAACAATTCTGCCAGGGCCGGTTTCGGCGTCAATCACCTTTGATAGAGAATCGCTACCATCATGGGCATCGGCGTGTCCCCCCAAGCTGAGATTGACAACGGCTGGGCGTCCCAACTGCCTGGCGACTCGAAAAATGTAGCGAACGCCATCGGCAATGTGGGCATCCTGTAAATCTGACCTAACCACAACTAATTCCGCCTCTGGGGCTACGCCGCTATAGGTAGCATCGGCACCAGCAGCTATTCCGGCAACGTGGGTGCCATGTCCGTCAGTATCCTGAGAAATTGTCAGTTGCGCCCCTGAAAATTCAGCCCCGTAGCCTCCTTCTGCTACTCCTGGGCCTGGGAGTGTTTGATCCCAAATGTGTAAAATTCTTCCCGCAAAAGCTGGGTGTTTCGGGTCAATGCCACTATCTATAATGCCGACAATTACGCCTTTGCCGGTCAGTCCAGTTTGGTTTTTAAACTCCGGCAGTTTGACTTTTCCGGGTGCAACATCCATCCGTAGGTGAAGTTTGCGTGATGGTTTGATACGTTGGATTGTATCTTCTTCAGATAAGACATCTAAAGCATTTATTGGTAAAAAAGCTGTGCGGACGCTGCCGGAATTTTGATTGACTTCAATATTATATTGCGATAAATAACTCAAGTCTGCATCAGGGTCGCAGTAGATAAAAACAACGCTTTTAGTTGGCTTGACTGTGGTTTTATGGGCAATAATACCAAGCGATCGCTTATGTGTAACTAAGGCTTGTTCTCCTTCGTTTTGATAATCCTCATATGCCAAAAGTAATCCGGGAGAAAGTTTGTCGTGTCTCATTTTTGCCTCAAATTAAATTTATTGGGAGCTAGGAACCATAACAACTGATATTTTGAATCCTAACTTTCTTTTCTACTACTAGGACTGAATACACCTTGACATAATTCATAATCTATAAAAATAATCCAGTAATTGCTTAAGTCATTACGGATAAAGTTAATTCAATAAATATTAAAAATTATTAATTATTTCAATAAAATTAATAAGCTAGTATTTTTTTACCAATCCCGATCATATTTACCCAAAAAAAGTACATTTGGAATAAAGCAAGACTTACGCAAAATCATGAAAGAGCGAACCGCAAAGGACGCAAAGGAGAGGCAGCGCGGTCTTGGGGGTTTCCCCCATGAGCGACTGCCGTCACAAAGAAGTAAGAGTTTCAGAGAGTTTTTGCGTAAGTCCAATAAACTGGGAAAGAGTCTTTCCATACTCCACGCCCAATTTTCTATCATAAGTAGGAGCCACAAAGAAGCTAATATCTGCAACGATCGCTTCTGAAGCCACTGTGAGTAATTCATGCAAATTCAAACACCAGACTGGGTGAAGCACGCTGTTTTCTACCAAATCTTTCCAGACCGCTTTGCTAGAAGCAAAAAGCCACGTAAACGCCTGTTGCATGAAGCCCGTTGGGAAGATTGGGACGCAATGCCAACACTCCAAGGTTATAAAGGGGGGGATTTATGGGGCATCATGGAAGGTTTAGACTATATCAAGGATCTGGGCATTAACGCCATTTACTTTACACCGATTTTTCAATCTGCCAGCAATCACCGCTATCATACCCATGACTATTATCAAGTTGACCCCATGCTGGGGGGCAACGAAGCTTTTAAAGAATTACTAGACGCCGCCCACCAACGGGATATCAAAGTTGTTCTGGATGGAGTTTTTAACCATTCCAGCCGGGGATTTTTCTTTTTCCACGACGTTTTAGAGAATGGGCCTCATTCCCCGTGGGTAAATTGGTTCAAAATCGAAGGTTGGCCCGTTTCCCCGTACAATGGCGAGTTTCCTGCTAATTATGTGGGTTGGGCTGGAAATCGCGCCTTGCCAGAATTTAACCACGACAATCCAGAAGTGCGGGAATACATTATGGAAATTGCCGAATATTGGATTAAATTCGGCATCGATGGTTGGCGATTGGATGTACCATTTGAAATTAAGACCCCTGGTTTTTGGCAAGAGTTCCGCGATCGCGTCAAAGCCATCAACCCTGAAGCTTACATCGTCGGCGAAGTCTGGGGAGATTCCCGTGAGTGGCTGGATGGGACGCAATTTGATGGGGTGATGAATTATTTGTTTGCCGGGCCGACAATTGCCTTCGCGGCTGGCGATCGTGTAGTCTTAGAGCAAGTGCAAAGCCGCGACTATAAACCTTATCCACCCTTATTTGCTGCCGAATACGCCACCAAAATCCAAGAATTACTCGAACTTTATCCTTGGGAAATTCAGCTAACTCAACTTAATTTGTTAGCAAGCCACGATACAGCCCGATTGATGAGCATTGCCGGTGGCGATATACCCAGCATAGAATTATCAACTCTACTGCTACTCACCTTTCCCGGCGCTTCCAGTATCTATTACGGCGATGAAGTTGGCTTACCTGGCGCCATAGACCCAGACTCACGTCGTGGTTTTCCTTTAGAGAGTAACTGGAATCAAGAAATTTTCAATACTCACCGCCAATTAATTGCCCTCCGCCACACTTACCCAGCATTGCGTACAGGTGATTACCAAGTCCTCTATGCTCAAGGAGAACTTTACATTTTTGCGCGAACTTTAGAAAAAGAAGAATTGATAATTGCCGTCAACGCTGGGACAAGTTCCGCAAAAGCCAGCGTAGATATTGCCAGTTTGCATACTCAACCCAACAAACTCTTATATGGTAGTGCTGAAGTTGAGTTGAATAGTGAAGGAGAAACTCAGCAGTTGTCATTAACTGTTCCTGCACGTAGCGGTTGTATTTTGGGCTAGGGACTGGCGAGGCAGGGGAAAAGGAATAAATTTAACCTTTCCCCTTTACCCCTTTCCCTTTCCCCATTCCTAACGCCCTTACTTCCCTGCTACCATTGCAGGCATCAACACTGCATCAATAATATGGATGACGCCATTGTCTGTCAAAATGTCTGTTTTGATGACATTGGCGCCATTCACCTGAATTTTGCCGTTGACAGATTCAATAGCTAGAATTGACCCTTCAAGAGTCTCTGCTTCATTAATTTGTGCCAAGTCATCAGACCTGACATCCCCGCTAGCGACATGATACGCCACAATTTTCTTGAGCTTGGGAATGTCTTGTAGTAAAGAATCTAAAGTTCCCTCTGGTAAATTGGCAAAAGCTTCGTCAGTGGGTGCAAAGAGTGTCAAAGAACCAGGACTTTTGAGACTTTCTATCAAATCTACAGCTTTAACAGCTTTTATCAGTGTATTGAAATTTCCTGCTGCGATCGCAGTTTCCACGAGATCAGCCATGAGGGTGCGTCACTTAATACTACAAGTTACTTATAAAGTGACTAAAATACTCTTAGCCTCTATCAACAGAAAGGTTGCTGGCGTTTAAACAGACAGTAGCAGACTGATTTAGTGCTGTTACACTGGAGAATGTCCCCAAGAACCACTAATTATGCTAAAGCGTTCTAAGTTCGAGACAACACAGTCTCAAATTATGCACCGTGCTGAGGATTTGATCAGTGCAGCCTCAAATCGTTACCGCATTACGGTTCAGGTGGCGAATCGTGCGAAGCGTCGGCGTTATGAAGACTTTGAAAGTAATGAAGATGCAATGATGAAACCAGTGCTAAGGGCAATTATCGAAATGTCTGATGAATTGACTCAGCCAGAAATTATTGGCGAACTATAAAAATATTGCTGAGTGAGGTAGAGACGCGATTATATTGCGTTTGAGTACAGACGCGATTAATCGCGTCTGTACAAAAATTCTGAATCACAGGCAAATTCATACTTGCACTCAGCAACGCCCAAAATCTTATTTTATGAAAAAGAGAAAATTTCTTTTGAAATCAGTTCTTTCAAAACTTAAAACTCAGTACTCACCAATATTATTTGCGTTAATGGTGGGTTTAATTATTTTGGGTTCCACTTTATTTACTAACCAACCTGGGATAGCACAGACAATCACTCCTAGTGATGTTTGGCAGGTAGTATACCAGAGATTGCCAGATTTTCCACGGGAAAATAAGTATATCAACAAAGAAAATGGCAAAGTTGCCGAAAACAATACGTTAGCAAATCGGTTGATTAGGTATCATGTTTACACCAAAGGGCGTCCCCCAAATTATCGCTTGGATTGGAAACTAACTTTAGCTGATTACCTGGGTGCGAATGAAGTTATGTATGATAGTAGCTATCCAGGAAATGATACACTACGAGAAAATCCGATAGAAGGCGATCGCGCTGCCATTGCCCGTTTGACTCGCAGCCAGCGAAACACTTTGTTGGAAGTTTTAGTCAATATATTTAATCCTACTTCCCAAAACACATCAGCCCCTCGCCCCAACACCACAGCCAACCCTACCACATCAAAAACTCCACAGCCACCCCAACGCACAGGTGCCGAATTACTGAAGTAATGCCAGAGTAAATTAATAACTCCTCACTCTTGTACAGACGTGATTAATCGCGTCTCGAATTATGGAACGCGTTGTTAAAAGCGGATCTGGTTGGCGTATTGGCTGGAACCCCGATGCACCTGAATTTAAAGGTTTAATAGGTACTGATGACTGGGCAATTGAGTTAACCGAAGCCGAGTTAAATGATTTTTGTCGTCTGCTGGCACAGTTAGCAGACACCATGAAGCAACTCGCAACAGAATTAATGGAAGAGGAAAAAATCGCCTGTGAAGCTGAAAGCGATTTATTATGGATGGAGCTAGAAGGCTATCCCCACGCTTACAGCCTGCGTTTCATCTTGAATACAGGGCGATGTGTAGAAGGTAAGTGGGATGCTTTTGCTGTTCCAGATTTACTCCAAGCCACTGGAATGCTCAAAGTTTTTTAAATCTAATATGTAGATTTTTGTTTATCTTCATGCTATGATGGCAAAAGTCAATAAATAGATTTCAGATTTGTAGTTGGCAAAATCCAAAATTCAAAATCTAAAATCCAAAATTGATTTTACGGGGCGTAGCGCAGCTTGGTA
Organism: Nostoc sp. CCY 9925; assembly: GCF_963920935.1. Lineage (NCBI taxonomy): Bacteria > Bacillati > Cyanobacteriota > Cyanophyceae > Nostocales > Nostocaceae > Nostoc > Nostoc sp. CCY 9925. The sequence goes on from NZ_CAWUDO010000010.1 coordinate 56,679, forward strand.
GCGCGCCACTTTGGGGTAGTGGAGGTCGTGGGTTCAAATCCCGCCGCTCCGATTGATAATATAGGATGCCTGCTAGTTTTTTAACAGATTGGCAGGTTTTTCAATTAGAATATTTCTTAGTAGCCTCTGCCAGACACTATCAAATCAGCAGTTCAAGATACTAAAACTTCGCTGAGAATAATAACTGGTAAGCCAGGGACATTACGAAAGCCTTTATCGTTGGTTATAAATTGGTTGCAATTAACAGACAAGGCTGTAGCTGCATGAATAGCATCGGGTATTTTCAAATTAGTAGTAGCCCGCAGATTTGCAGCTTGTCTTAGTACAGGTTGACTAATAGGAACTAGTTGCATATTTTCCGACAACAGCAGTTCTTCGTAAGCATTGAGCAAAAATGTATCATTATTTTTCAAAGGAAGAACTAAAGTCTCCATCAAGATGAGTTCACTGCTAATTATTTGAATTTCTCCTGTCTGAAACTTTAACCATAGCGGTTGCAGCAGTGAATAATAATCTGGGTTCCACTCTACGCTATAAATTACTACTGGTGTGTCTATATAGATAACGCTAGAAGAGGGAAGTATTAGCTGTCCCATGAATCCCGTTCCTCTTGCAACTGTCTATCTATTTCTTCAGCACTTTTTGGTGTGCGTTTAGCGTGAACTTCTTCTATAATTTCTATTGCAGAACGTCGTTTTACTTTAGGCTTTTCTGGCAAAATCACGAATACATCAACATTATCGCCAATCTCAGCTTCTGGAAGTTCTATTTCTATTTTGTTTCCTGGTAAAACTTTAGTTGTGATCCGTAAAGCTGCTTGCATGATTTATTCTACCTTATATAGTTAGGACATTTTATTTGCCATTGTTAGGGTTAACCCTATTAAGTTTAATTCTAGTCTATTATCCTAAAAGCCATACTGAGCAGCAACTCGCTTATCTATTTATTTCTCCAATTCCACAATTTTCGAGAAAATTTTTATAGTAATAGGTAGCTATCCTGTTGCAATTCTACAAGAATTTTGGTTTTAAATTATTTTGCTTTAATAAAGTGCGATCGCAATTGCACTTTATTAGAAAATACAAAAAGTGCAGAAGGATGTTTTTTCAAAAGATAATCCATGACTTTTCTTTCACCTTGTCTTGATAATTATTTTGATTTCAAACATGCATAAATGAGAATAGATTTTAAACCTTATCCGCAAAAAAGGCTAATAATAAAATTGCGTTCAGTCGGTGAATACCCTATAAAAATTTGGTATGTTACTCATGCTAAGACGCTTAGATAGCCGTAAAATCTCCTCAGTGGCTATGCTTTTGCTTGTTATATGCTTTACTCTAGTAAGCGTGCATTCATGTAGGCAAACAGATATGATATCAGCACCTTATCTGCTGACCGATCCATTTTTGCAGCTGCCAACTGAAAATTCAGTGCGAGTAGTTTGGTTTACCGAGTTTGCTGGTACTCAACATACAGTGTCCTACGGTGAAAATCTCAAACAAACCGCTCAGGCAAATACTATCAAACTTAGTCGCACGCGTGAAGACCAAAAGTCAAGGGTTGGAAACCAAACCCAAGACAACCAAGTTTATCAAAAACCTGTTGGACGTGACATTTGGCGACATGAAGCTGAGGTAACTGGGTTAACTCCTGGTATGCGGGTAAACTATCGCGTCGCAAGTGTGCGGGAAGATGGCGAAACTGCTAGCAGTGATGTTTTCACTCTTGCAGCTACTCCAAAACCAGGTACACCACTAAAAATTCTGCTGACCTCAGACCATCAATTAAAGCCGATGACATCTGCAAATCTGCAAAAGGTAGTAGAAACGGTTGGACGAGTTGATGGGGTATGGTTTGCTGGTGATTTGGTCAATGTTCCCGATCGCGCCTCGGAATGGTTTGATGATAATAGCGGTGGTGCGCTGTTTCCCGGTTTGCAAGGCCGTGTTAAATACGAAATGACCCACGACGGTGTTAAGACAACCTACACTGGTGGGCAAATAATTCAACATGCACCCATGTTTACTTGCATTGGTAATCATGAAGTGATGGGACGATTTGCTAGAACTGGCAATTTAAATGATGAATTTGATGATACCATTCCTCATGCGATCGCCCAAAAATTGTATCCTGACAAATCTGCGATCAATAATTCTTTTAATACTGTTACCTACGAAGAAATTTTCACTCTACCGACAAGTCAAGAGGGTGGAAAAAAATATTACGCAGTTACCTTTGGAGATGTACGTCTCGTAGTACTATACATTACGAATATGTGGCGTAGCCCCAGTTTAGATGGAAAGCGTAAAGGTAGATATCAAGAAGCAGAAAAGGATTTCAATAATCCAGAAAATTGGGGTTATGGACAGGTAATTTATGAGCCAATTGCTAAAGGTAGCAAGCAGTATAATTGGCTAGAAGCAGAACTCAACAGCCCTGAGTTTATACAAGCAAAATACAAAGTTGTGATGTTTCATCATCCGCCTCATACTCTGGGTGATAATATAGTTCCTGCCTATACAGATCCAGTACAAATAATTGAGCGGGATAATGACAAGATTAAGGCAGTACGTTATGAGTATCCCAAAGGCGCAGATTATATCATCCGAGATGTTCTGCCTTTGCTAGAAAAAGCTAATGTGCAATTACTATTTTATGGACATTCCCATTTGTGGAATCGCTTTGTTAGTCCCAGTGGAATGCACTTTTTAGAAACATCTAATGTCGGCAATACTTATGGTGCGGCTTGGGGTGAAAGAAAGCGAGAAGTGCCAATTGGCTATCAAGAAGAGTATGTTCAACTTGGCGATCCCAATGGTTTAGAACCGATGTTGCCAACAATTGCCCCTTTGTTAGGTGAAGATGCTAAACCAATGCCTTATATTGCCAGTAATGAGATGACAGTTTTTAGTATCTTTGATACAGCAACGGGTACGATCGCTAGTTATCGTTTTGATACTCGCAAGCCTGATTCAGAGGTAGTAAAGTTTGATGAATTAGTTATTAGTTATTAGTCATTAGTCATTGGTCATTAGTCATAAAAAACCAATGACTAATGGCAATCATATAAAGCAAGTACTTCAAATACTAACGTCGTTTAAGTGCTAAAGTCAGTCCATCTGCGATGGGGACAAGAGAAATAGTTACCCGTTCGTCATGGTGTAATTTTTCGTTCAGCGCCCGAATTGCTTGGGTACTTTCATCTTGAAATTTTGGGTCGGCAACGTGTCCTGACCACAAAACATTATCAATAGCAATTAATCCACCCGGCCGCACTAATTGTAGCGATCGCTCGTAATATCCATCATAATTTTCTTTATCAGCATCGATAAAGGCAAAATCAAATGTCTCAGCTTGCCCACTTGCTAACAATCGATCTAAAGTTTCCAAGGCTGGTGCCAAATGTAGATCGATTTTATGGGCAACCCCAGCTTCTTGCCAATACCGCCTAGCGATCGCAGTAAATTCTTCACTCACATCAGCCGCGATAATCTTACCATCATCTGGTAGCGACAAAGCTACAGAAAGTGAGCTATAACCCGTAAACACTCCAACTTCCAGGGTTTTCTTCGCTCCGATTAACTGCACCAAAAGCCTCATAAACTGCCCTTGTTCTGGCGAAATCTGCATTGTGCCATTGGGGTGGTTGGCGGTTTCTTGACGCAGCTTCCAAAGAATTTCTGGTTCTCGCAGCGAAACAGATAAAAGATAATTGTATAGTTGGTTATCAAGACCTATAGACTGTTTTGGCATGGTAGATGAGAAAATTTAGGGAATCTACAGTTATACTATCGCTGATTAGTGGTTTCTTAGGATTAATATGGTGCGGTTGCTTTTGACAGTAATATTGTTAGTGTTATTGACGGCTTGTGGCAGTATTGGACTGCTACCGACTAGTGAGTTAGTGCAAAAAGCGATCGCATTTGAGCTAGAACAAACTCAACAAAAGCTTAGCCAGCAGTTAGATCTAGATTTTCAAGGATTTGAAATCAAGCGGCTATCAATTAGCCAAGAACAACCCCTAACTATTGAAAATTTACCAGCTTTTCGCGTCCGCGGAACCTATGATTTAATTGTTAAGTTACCAAAACGAAGCTTAACACAACCCAACAAACCCTTTAACGTTTACTTGCAAATTCAACAAGAAGGTAAAACTTGGCGATTACTACTTCCAGATAAAGGTAGCAAAGATACTCAACCAATTTGGCGTAGTTATGTTATCCAATAACAAAGCCTGTTGCATCTTTGCCCAAGCTTAATAAGTCTTGTTAATGAGAAAATTAACTTGGGCAAAATGTTTCTATATTTTAGAAACAAAAGGAGAAATCTGTGCCAATAATCAAAAAAATACCAAGACATTATCTAGTTTCTCAGGATGAAGATTAATAGTCTTGAGGTAAATATGGCTGGTCATTTTTTTTGCTTGGATGTACTAGGCTATAGAGTAAAACCAAGCGAGTAGCAGCGGTTAAAGTCATAGCTGCTCTCAAAAATATTTTTCCAGCCAATCCTTTATTCTTCAAACCCCAACCAATGGGATAGTAGAAAAATGTAGCCCAACAGAAGGCAACTGTAAGTCTTTTGATTAAAATAGATTCTGAAAAGCAAGCAATTGGAACAATCCACAAAAAGAATTGTGGAGAATAAAAGACTGAGAATGTCATGAAGCCTACAAGTGCTATTAGAAAAGCATTAATTAAAGATTCAAATGTTTTTGGTTTTTTTAATACTGGGAGCAAGGATGACGAAATTTGTAGAAGCGTGGGTAATCCAGGAAAAACAGCAACAAGCCAATTCAAGTAAAATATATCGTATGTGCTTTCACCATTCAATCGCCGCGCGGCATGAAAAGAGTAGGGAACCAAAAGACCTTTTAAACCAGCATAAAGAAATACTATCAGGTTACCCAAAACAAAGGGAGACAAACAAACTATAGTAGCCTTTATAACACCTTTAAAACCTTGCTTATAAAAGATAAATATTAAGTAAGAAGGAAGTAAAAATAGAGCATACCCTTTCAAGGCGATTGTTATTCCCAGCCAAAATGAACCTTTTGTATACTTTTCATCACGAATCGCCAGTAGAGCAAGTAGTGTTGTAACAGATGTGTAGATGTCAAACCTGAATATAGCAAAGTAAACTGCGGCTGGAGTTAACCAAAGCCAAATAGAGTTTCTTGATACCTTAACTAATGTTACATATACGCCAGAAAGATAGATTAACCAGCTAATAGATCCCCAAATAAATGAAAAGCTTTCTAAATCCGATGAAAAAGGATGAGTCACTTCGGCTACGAATCGACTCAAGCCAAAAATCAAGTTTGCTAGTAAAGTATATTGAGAAAAAACATCTATATATAGTATTCCTTGTCCAACAACCCATCTACTTGAATCAAAGTAAACCTTAATGTCATAAAGATCTAATAACTTAAGCCCAAATAGTTGATTACTAAACAAAAAATCCCACGATAAGTACATTGCAATTATACTTATGATACTCAAGGGTAAAAAAATAGATATTAGCTTTTTTGTAGAAGTATTATTTTGAAATAGTCTCATTTTTGTTAGTATACCTATTAAGTTAATCTCGACCGGACATAAAAGCTAGATAGCTTGTTGAATTTCAACTTATAATCATTTAATAAAGTCTATGTTTTAGCTGCTGAACACTCCAAAGGCAATAGCTCATAAATGCACCAGTGGTAACTTTAATCTCCATTCAGATCCTGAGTGGTAGGGAGTAAGGTTTAAGAATACTGCAAGTTTTTTCACCATTTTATTTAAGATAACCTTTCTTGTGCTTAGTGAATACAAATATAAAATTAATATCTTGTAAATTTAATATGAGTTTAACTTAACTATTTAAAAAATATATTTTTCTAGTTATCAAATCTTTGATATATTGTATTGTGGAGTTTTCTTTCTTTATTGACGATAAGTATTTATTTACGTAATAAACTAATTATTTAGTATTATATTTTACTAATTTAACAACAAATAGACTGAGAGTATTTTTGCTCAAGCAAGAATCAATTTATACAAACTTAATAACAATACCCGTGAATGAAATTCTCTAGCTGCCTTTAGAGTCAGAATTTATCAATGTTTTTTAATTTTAAATTTCTGATTTGAGATTCATAAACATAAAAATTTTTGAAGTTTGAATTTTGGACAGTGGCATATGTGCTACTAGAAAAACCATCACAAGCATTTCCGTATAAATGCTAGAGCATAGCGATGATCGAAATAATAGTTTCATCGAAGAAAATGCAAAATGTATATTAACTTTTTTATCAGTTCCATTGCTAGTATTGTGGTTGTGGTGCTAGTTGCTTTTGGCTTACTCCAATGGTTGCACATACCTGCTGGTAGCTTTCTTGACTGGGTGATTGGCGGTGCGAGTTTTTGGTGGCTGTTGGTAATTGTTACGGTACCGTGGAATGTGCATTTTCAAGCTAAAGAAGTTTTAGCAGAAGCAGCACAATCGACTGAGAAAGGAATTCCAGTCGATGAAAAACAAGTAAAGTATGTCACAGTTTTGGCAAAGCGATCGCTCTGGGTTGCCATTGCTTTACACTTATTCTCAGCCGTTGGTCTTTATACTCTTGCTGTCACTGGTATTAGTACAGTTGGATATGTCAGTTCTGGTGCAGCTTTGTTGTTAACAATTCTGCGTCCAGCGATTCGGGCTTACGAGTATTTATATGCACGGCTAACGATGATTCGCCAAGAATGGAAGTATCCCCGTGAAGATATTGTTGAACTGCGCGATCGCTTTTATAATTTAGAACAAAAAGTGCAATCTTTAGAGGAGCAACTTAACCCAGAACAACCCTCTTCATTGCCAGCAACGCAACAACGTTTTGCTGAAGAAACTCGCAGAGATTTAGCGCGGATTGCGGCTAATTTAGAAGAATTACGCGCCATAAATCACACAGAACACGAACGTTTAGGAAGAGAAGCCAGAAATGCGATCGCTCAACTTTCCACCGACGGACAATTTCTCGACCATGTGCGTGAAATCATTCGATTTTTTAAGACTGCTTAATTATTACTAAATTATAAGTGAGTAAGGGGAAATAGTTGCTATTACCCCTTATTTATTACAAAAATTTATTTCTTCTGTTATTGTTTTTGAAACTCTAAGTTAAGAAAGAGTAAAATCCCACCAATTCCAACTCCAAGACCAATTACTTGTGTTAATACATTGGATATAATAGCAACTAATATTGGATAGTTTACAATAACACTACTTAAGATTTTGTTAAAAATTCCCTGCAAGCCAAAAACGATTAGATAAGTTAGTAATGAAAAGAAAAACGCCTTCCACCAATTTCCTTTAACTAATGTTCGACTATATTGAAATGCTGCCTTACCTCTTTGATCTCGGAGAATAAAAGCCTGAAGACAGAAGCCATTGTTTATACTGTAAATAATACCTGGAACAATTAACAATAAAAAAAGTAAAGCCGAAGTGAGCGCAAGTCTTATCCATAAAATAATCAGGGGTAAAATGCGCGACAATATCTGTCTAACTACAGCTTGAGGTTGAATATTTTCCTGAAGAACACAACTTTCTGTAAGTATACAAAGACTAACAACGTAAATTGGAACTATTATTAACATATAAAAAATATAAAATATAGAATATAAAATCCCAAAATATGAATTAGGATTGTAACGGATGTATTCTGAAAAACCGATTAAAATAATCACAAAAGGCAGGTATATTAAAAGAAAACTAAGAAAGAGCCGATTTCTTTGAATATATAAGTCAAAGCCTAATGATATTAATTCAAGCACTCCAAGTTTTTTGCTCTGAAGTTCAGAAAGGGTACTCATAGATTGTATTTTATTACCTCTTCCCTAAGATATAAAACTACTCATACCATACTGTGTTCAGCATTAACAGTACCCATCAAGGTGCTATTTGATAAGTCTTATGAAGCTTTTTGTAACGAAAAGCAATTATGGCATTTCTCAGGCAAATGAAGTAACCGATAGGGGCGAACGACCGTTCGCCCTTACAATAATCTGTACCTCACCAAGTTGGAATCTCCTCAAGTATTTTGAGGAAAAATTAAAATTGGAACTTACAATAATCTGTACCTCACCAAGTTGGAATCTCCTATATATATTTGATGTCAAAAGCTTATTTGAGATTCGATTTGTGCAAAGATACCACTACTCGGAAGCCAATTGTAAGTACTTTATTGCGAGGAGGAACGCCGTTACGATAAGCACAACGACATATATTAGGTTCATCTCTCCACGAACCACCCCGAATAACTCTGAGTGTAGCCCGGTTATTAGTAATTCTGGCACTTCCATCTTGTGGTGCATTTGTATAGTCTTCATACCAGTGATCGGCACACCATTCTGAGACGTTGCCATGCATCTCATCTAGCCCAAAATTATTTGCTGCGTTATGAGAACCTACTTCACTAGTTTGTTTGCCTGATCGCCCTTTCGGGCCAGAACCATATCGTTTGCTTGCGTCATAATTGGCAAGTTGAGGAGAAATCGTTTCGCCAAAATAGAATGGGGTTTCTGTACCTGCTCGACAAGCATATTCCCACTCAGCTTCGCTGGGTAAACGATAGGGTTTTCCAGTTTGTAATTGCAAACGTTCACAAAATTCGATCGCCTCAAACCAGGTAATATTCTCCACAGGTAAATTATCACCTTTAAAATCGGAGGGGTCAGAATTCAATTCAATCCGAACTTTGGTAGTCTTGCTAATTGCTCGCCACTGGGCTTGTGTCACAGGAAAACGGCTTAAAAAGAAAGACGCAATGGTGACTGGATGTTGAGGGCGTTGGCGATAGTCTCCCTCGTTATTTGCAGCTCCCATCAAGTAGTTACCCTCTGGTATCTGCACCATTTCTATGGAAATCTGTCCGTCTAATCGCTCATCAAACAGAGTTACTTGTTGTTCGTGCCGCTCAATTACCCAGCGTGAACCCAACCGCATAAATCGAGGTTCACGAATCAGTTTCGCTGTTTCAAATTGAAATGATTTGAGTGAAGTGGTTCTAGATGCGATGGGGTTGATCTGCCAATCAGAGTCCTGGAACTCAGGAATGGGTAAAGTGACTCCTGCGACAACGATTTGATTATTGTGGGCTGGCAAAGATTTGAGGGTTGATTCTGCTTGAACATGATTGCCACGAGCAAGTTCGCGCATCCCCTGAAGATATGCTAGCAGAGATTCAAAATGAGCTTGACGCAAAGGAGTGGCGATCGCTTCTGTTAATAATGTCATTCGCAGCCATTCTGTTTTTTCCCTGAGGCTTAATTGAGCAAGCTTGTTGGCTAAATCATGGGCAACAGCTTCCGGGTAAACATAGGCAAGTGCTGTCCAACGTTGAGCCTCGGCGAGAGTTTGAGTAGATAATTTAGAATCATTCAATTCTCGCTGTACGTAAGACAGTAAAAAATGGGCTAATTCCTCAACACGCTTGTGACCAAAGCTAGGATGACGAATCATTTGCTCTAAGAGATAATTGCGTAAATCTGCATTCATCTCGTATAGCTCATGTCCTACCTCTTGGCAAAGCGGAGAGAGTAGGAAGTCGGCTACTGCAATCCAGGGCACTTTCAAGTCCTGGTTTGTGATATCCATCGAAAAACTTGCCCAGAGACAGTAGGTCAAATGGGGCGTGAGAGCGATGGGGAATGCGGCATGATAGGCTAGATATACATGGGCTTGAGTAAATCGTCTCTGGAATGATGCGATCGCGTGTTCAATTTCTTCAGAGCGTGTCTCAGGTAGCAAGTTACTAGAGTTCGTCATCTTAGCGCCCGTCCTCGTAAGACATCGATCGCCCTGTAAAATTCCTGACGATTTAGTTCAAACATGGGAACCAAAGCCGCGATGTCATGGGCGGTTGTCGTTTCCCAGCGAGCGCGAGGCACCGGATTGAGCCAAGTAGTATAACGTACATATTGCCCTAACTCTTTTAAAAAGAATTTTGTCAACCGCCGTCGCCTAGAATTAGATCTACCACGAGCTGCTCCAGCATCGCTGAAAATTAAGCAGACTGTTCTGGCTTTAGGCAAGTTTGATAAACAATCATCAATTGCTTGTGCTTCTAAATGATAGCGATCCCGGTATAGGTATTCATCCGGACAGTTGTGAAAATAGTAAACCCGAACTTGGCTGAAACGCCCGCCACGCAACGCTGTATCTACCAACTCTTCACAAAGATGATGAAACGGAACCATCGAACCATCTCGGTCAATTAATAGCAGAAGTTCTATCCGGTTTGTACGTCGCGGAACTAACACAGGATTGAGTAGAATTCCGTACTGGGCAACCTGTTCAATAGTTGCTGCTAAATCTAATTCGATGGGTGGGCCTTCACGACGGCTAAACCTACGCAGATAACGCCATCCTTGCTTCATTTGGCGATGGGTGAGACGCAAATCATTAACGATGAGGGGGAAGAGTTCGCTAAGTCGGTTGTCCGATTGCCTGATTGCTTTGGCAACTTGAATCTCGTCAGCCATTGTCCGAATCACTTCAGGAGAGAGCATCGTTTTGGGTAAGTTGGCGTAAGTTTCAGGAATCAACGCCTCGTCTCTGGAAGAGGCTGTCTGTCGATTTTTCCACATCTTCCAAACAACAAGCAGCAGAATAATACAGGTAGAAATAATTAATAGCAGTTCCAGATTTTCAGAATGTAATACTTTACTCAAATAATCTTTATTTTGGACAACTAAAACCGCTTTTTTGGGATTGCCAAGTTGAACTTTACCTTGAGGCTTAGTCAAGCATAAACGAATATATTTCTGGAAAAAATCATTCTTCCCATCATTGAAGATGGGAAGAAAAATTGTTTTCTCTCCTGTTTTACCACCCTCAAATCGAATAATTTGGGGACTATCATTGACTTGGTGAACATCATCTAATTGCAAAGTATAGTTGGGTTCGTCGGGTAAACAGTTCTTCCCAACATTCAATTCTGCACTAACTGTCCCATGGTTGCGACCAGTACGGGTAATTTTGATATGTGCCGCTTTTTCATTTATATCGACAGTAAAGTAGGTCAAGGAAGGGTCTAGAATAAAACTGTTGCTGAAGGCTAAAGTACTAATGTGTGATTCCGTGTCTTTTGCAGTGATAAACTTTTTGAGGATAAACGTACTACCGATCGCAATAACACAGCCCGCCAATCCTAATACTAAAAAAAGTATGATTCGAGCCGTGTTATATTTCTTGGGAGTTAGTTGTTTCTTTTGAATGGGTATTGATTCAATATCTGTTGAATTATTTTCCTTGGTTTCCTTGGAAAAAAATTCTTCTTCCAATCGCTCTGGAATAATTTGATTGAAATAATCTTGAAAAATTTGTTCTTCTCGCTGGGATTTAACCCAAATAGCAGAACATAGTTGGGCTAGTGAAGTGCGATCGCGAGTACCAAAACCTGCATTAATAGCTTCCAGCAGCAGATGATATTCTGCTAACCCCAAAGGAAAACCTGCTTTTTGTAAACAGGTGAATAATTCTAATAATGCCGGATCATTCACTTTCCCTAGTTAACCTCAAATAACTCAGATGAGCATCCCAAGTTTTAAGTAACACTTCTAAATAAGGCAATTGCCCTTGCTGGGACAACTTCTCTAATACATCTTGTAATGGATCTCGCTTCAGGGCTTTAATCCAATCGAGTAATTCACTTGTACTCACATTTTTACTGAATTTGCCTGTTTCACCCTCCATAATTTCGCGTAATTTCAAGAAGCGGGAAACGGCTTTGTCTGTCAATTCATTTGCAATACCAGGAAAACGATATTTGACAATTTGCACAATTTGTTCATAGCTGGGAAAATCGACATAATAGAATAAACATCGGCGTAAAAAGGCGTCAGGTAAATCTTTCTCATCGTTACTAGTGATAAAAACGATGGGTGAATTGACTGCTTTAATCTCCTTTTCTTTGCCATTTTCTCGTACCTCTTCAATCTGAATTAGTTGCTCGTCGAGTTCTAGCAATAAATCATTGGGAAAATCGATATCGGCTTTGTCAATCTCATCAATTAAAACTACCGTCCGCTTGGGATTGACAAAAGCTCGACCTAATGCTCCCAAACGAATATAAGACGTTGGATCGTCAAAACGTTGCTTTTCTTCTCTAGTTAAAGAACCAGACGCTGCTAATTGAGCATCGCGTAGCCGTCCAACCGTATCATAAATATACAAACCATCTTTGGCTCGGCTAGTCGATTTTATATACCAAGCTTCAAAATCTAGCCCTAACTCATAAGCAACTGCAAGAGCCAATTGAGTTTTGCCACAGCCAGGTTCTCCTTTGAGTAATAATGGACGACCTAAATAAATTGCCAGATTTATCGCATCCACTAATTTTGGACTGGGTAGGTAAGGATAGATGACCTTACCTTTGTAGGTATCCCCTGGCTGCGGTTGCTTAGTAGGACTGCCAGTATATTCCAAGCGATGAGAATCTAGAGGCGTAACCATTTGTCCTCCTGGTCATACCAATTACAATCACAAAGATCGCAAATTTTTTGTAAAGTTGGTATTGGGATTCCTTGTTTTTCTAAAATAGCCTTAACGGTTTCTGTCTTATTAGTAGAGATAGCTAGAGGTAAGAACTCACTTTGATAATTTAACCAATCTCTCATATCCCTCTCTAAAAATGGATTGATTGCAGGTAAGCCAAAAGGATATTTTGGTTGCCAAACTGAATCGTATTGCTCCACAAAACCGACATTCCACCCAGATACTACACCTTGGTGATCTATAAGGAATATGAGTAGTTTGTAAGTATTTTGCTGAATGCTATCTTCTGACATTTTTTGAGCAAGTGATTTCCAAAATTCGTTCAGTAAATCGCATAAATTTTCTTTAATTGTTAGATCCACATTATCAAATACAATTAAAACATTCTGTGATTTCCATAGTTCACAAATTTTTTCTGCAATTTGAGAGGACAAGCTATTCTCAGGTAAATGAACCCGACCTGCAAATTCGTTCCAAATGGCTAAGATATCAGTTCTGGCTGAAGTTCGATTTAAGTCAATAATAATTTTTTTATCTTCCAAAATTTTCGGAAAAATCAAAGCCAGTCGCTTGAGCAACCATTTTTGACCGTAGTTATGACAACAGCCCTGAATTAAAAACATACCATAAGAGTATTTTCCAGCAATCTCTTCAAAGAGGTTGTGCTGTTCCCAGTAGCCTAGCTTCAATAGTGGTTTATATAAATCGAAAGTTTGGCTTTTTTCTAAGTCAGCGTTTTCCGATTGTTCAGGTTGATTAATCTGTTCTTCTAATTCATCGAGTTCTTCTTCGATTTCTTGTAGTTTTATTTCATATTCTTCAATTCGCTGTTCTAACTCATATTTCGCTTCCGGATCGGTTTTAATGATTCTTTCTTTCTTGAAAAATCTTAATTTTTTGCTAATTTCTTCCCATTCCTCTTCTCGGTCTTCATATCTTGCCTTTAAACGCTTAAGCGAAGGCATATATTCTCCTTAATTCATGTTTGAAATATCTGTTGATATCGCTGTGATTTTAGCATCCATATCTTGCGTGAAAAGACTTACAGCAAGAGTTGGATAGCCATATAAAATTGAGATTTAGAAGAGAAACAAATCAGGTTAGGAACATTTTGAACTTTGGCAAGGAGTTATTTTAACTCTGTGTTTGCAGGGCGAACACACTCCTTCTCGATCAAGAATCTACTTTTTTGAATCATTTTACAGTGAATTAAGGGCTTTGCGAATCCCTTCAACCACATTTAGAAATGCAGTATCGCGATCGCTCCACTGAGTTACGGGTCTAGCATCTTTTGGTAAAACCTGGAGCATACTAAATGGTGAATCTATCCAATTAGAAGGTCTAAGAATAATCGGAATTACTTGTGCTGTGCCTTGATTGTGTCGGGCCATCGCCTGTTGCATTTCAATCTCATAGCAGTGGTCTGAAGCCATGAAGTCGGGACTGATTAGCAGCAGAATGATCTGAGCAGATTCTAGTTGCTCTTCAATTTGAGTTTTCCATTCTTCTCCTGCTTTTATGAGGCTATCGTACCAAGCAGTAATCTTGCCCTGCCGCTCCAGGATAGCCAAATGTTTAATAAATTCATCTAACAAGTCCTTATCTTTATTGGAGTAGGAGATAAAAACATTGATTGGCGCATTCTCCAAGTGTTCAACTGGAGGTTGCATAACTGAAATGGATTGAACATCGGCATCATTGGATTTATTGAGCGGCACTGGAGTCAATTGTTCTGGTATGTCTGCCAAGTCAAAATTTTTCGGTCGTTCGGGTAGTTGGTTAATTTGTTGTTCTAAATCCTGGAGTTCTTCTTCAATTTCTTTTAGTTTTGCTTCATACTCTTGAATTCGCTGTGCTAGCTCATATTTTGCTTCCGAGTCAGTTTTGATGATTCTTTCTTTCTTGAAAAATCTTAGTTTTTTGCTAACTTCTTCCCATTCCTCTTCTAGGTCTTCATATTTTGCCTTTAAACGCTTAAGCGAAGGTATGTATTCTCCATCCAAAGCGGGTTGAACAGTAGCATCAAAAGATGTGGATTTATTGAGCAGCACTGGAATCAAGTGTTCTGGCATGTCTGCCATTTGAATTGCTGCACACCCTAGCTTGTAGGCAAACTCGATAGAACGACCTGCCCCAAGTGCATCATAAAATCCGACTGCAAACTCGATCGCGGCTCGATCGCTAATTGCCTGGTTCATGCCAATTACATAGTCTATGTGCTTGGCGATCGCTTTGGCTTGCACTTGGGAGTAACATCGGTTAAGTACAACACAGCGAATTTGCTCAGCAAACAGTTGAAACAGCCTTGCCAATGCTTCCCCGTCTACAAGCTTCGCATTGCCAATTTCATCTTCAAAGATTAGTCCTGCTTCCCCAGTACCATGTCCTGAAAAATGGATAATCTGCGGATTAATATCGAGCATAGCCCGTTGAAGATCGCGAGGACGAACCGCTAATCGTTGCTCTAGCTGAAATTGGTCGCGCTTTTGAGCGCGTTGCAGTCCTTCCCCAATCTCCCGCAACTCTTGGTCAATCGTTAGACGGCTGGTGTTTTGAGGATTGGCAGCGAGAAATAGGATGCTTTGTCTATGACCACTAGAAAAACTCATAAAGAACTTGGTTCAATACAGTTAGCAGTTTGCTTTTGTTTTATTATCAGGATTTTGCTGTGTAATTGCTCTATTTAGGCTATGGAATTTATCAAAATAAACTTAAAGAAGTCCTGCTGACTCATACAATCTTTTGACCATTGCTGTAATTCTTGCACCATAATCCAAATCTGCTGACCAGCGCCCTGATAGTTGGTCAATTAATGCTGCAATTCCTCGCGTCACAAAGCGAAACCTAGGATCTACTACTTCCTGTACCAAAGGTTCTAAACTAGCGTAAGCTTTTAAATGTTGGACGTGTGCCCTGACTCCAATTCTGGCACTGGGAAAAGATGCAGCCTCCGAACCGCCACCGATGGCACCTAAACCAGCAAAGTTATTTTGTTCGGGTTTAATATCACCACCAAACCTTAAAAATCCCGTTTCTACACACATTTGGCAAAAAGCAATATCATAATTTACCCCTTCTATACCTGCTTCTTCCCGATAAAGTTTTGAGATATCAGGAAACTTTGCCAAAGCATTTTCATTATTATTTCTGAGGAATAATTGTAACTGTACTTCTGAAGTATTACCGTTTGACATTACCCGGTCTAATTGACCAGCACAAACTATTAAATTCGAGCGCAAGCTGACAGTACGAGTTCCAGCGTCCCAACCGACTGCAACATTAAAATCTCGTAGTTCGATCGCTTTGACATAAACTATTCTGCGATAGGTAATTCGATTCACATTCGGTGCTTTTGATAAATCTATTCGTAGACGATCCACTAAATCAATAGGAATGTAAGCATTACCATTAACTAAAATTCCTTGCTCTGAATAATTTTGTCCGTTAATATTAATATTAATTGGTGGATAAGTCGGTTCTGTTGGAGTTCCGGTAGGGTCAATTAGACGACTCCAAGATGCCAATCCATCGGCAATTCCCAAAGCAAAATCGCGGCGACGAGTTTGCAGCAAAGCCCGATCCTCTGGACTGCTGAGAAATCCCACTTGCATCAACAAAGCCGGAAGCGTCGTCTGGCGACAGAATGCCAAACTACCCAATCCACTATTTGTGTCTGGCTTGACTCCGCGATTTGGTAATTGGGGTAGGCGGCGCAACAAGGCCACTAGTAACTGTTCGGCATTGGTTTTGCGCTCAGTATTGTTGGTAATGTAAAAAACGCTAGCCCCACGTACTGAAGGACTGCTAGCTGCATCAGATTGAATTTCTAACGCCACATCACCCCGGCGTCCACGGGAATTTATCCAGCTGATAGTTTGAGCAGCACTCAAATCATCGGGAACTGCTAAAATTTCAAAATTCCGCGCCCGTAGTTCCGTGACAATCAAATCCCGCAGCAGAATCATTTCTTTAGCTTCAGTTGTACCACCTGCGATCGCACCCGGATCGATTCCTCCCGCTTCTTTGCCTCCGTGAGCCGCCGAGATAAAAATACGTCCCATCTTTCAGTATTTCCTCTGTTAAAATTAAGCGTCAGCAATTTTAGACATAATTGGTGGCTTCGCAACAACAATATAATAGCTATCAGAAGTCGAAAGTCATTTGTCCTTTGTTATTTCTCCAAAGTTGATATGAGAAGGGAGTAGGGAGATGGCTTCGCCAAGGGAAAAGGGGAAAGGTTAAAGGGAAAAGGAGGGATCTTTCTTTTGCCCTTTGCCCTTTGCCCTTTGCCCTTTGCCCAATACCCTTTGCCCAATCCCCAATGCCCCATGCCCTATGCCCAATCCCCAATCCTATGCAAATCCCCCGCTTACACCCAGACACAATTGAAGAAGTTAAACTACGAGCTGATATTGTCGATGTTGTCTCGGAATACGTAGTTTTACGTAAGCGAGGGAAAGATTTTGTCGGGTTGTGCCCCTTTCATGATGAAAAATCTCCCAGCTTCACTGTTAGCCAAACTAAGCAAATGTATTATTGCTTCGGCTGTCAAGCTGGGGGAAATGCGATCAAGTTTGTCATGGATTTGGGAAAGCGTTCTTTTGCTGAGGTAGTGCTGGATTTAGCACGGCGTTATCAAGTACCTGTACAAACCTTAGAACCCGAACAACGCCAAGAATTACAGCGTCAGCTGTCTTTGCGCGAACAATTATATGAAGTTCTGGCTTCTGCGGCACAGTTTTATCAACACGCCCTCAGACAATCCCAAGGGCAAAAGGCAATTGAATATTTGCAATCTAACCGCAGACTTCAAGAAGAAACCATACAGCAGTTTGGTTTGGGTTATGCGCCCGCAGGTTGGGAAACTCTGTATCGCTACTTGGTGGAAGACAAACGTTATCCAGTGCAGCTGGTGGAAAAAGCAGGATTAATTAAACCACGGAAAGAAGGCGGCGGTTATTATGATGTGTTCCGCGATCGCTTAATGATTCCCATCCGCGATGTCCAAGGACGCGTCATCGCTTTTGGCGGTAGAACCCTGACTGACGAACAACCAAAATATTTAAATTCACCAGAAACCGAACTTTTTAGTAAAGGTAAAACATTATTTGCCCTCGATCGCGCCAAAACCGGAATTTCCCAACTCGATCGGGCGGTGGTGGTGGAGGGTTATTTTGATGCGATCGCTCTCCACGCTGCTGGAATTAACAACGCCGTCGCCTCCCTTGGTACAGCCTTAAGTTTAGAACAGGTGCGGCTAGTATTACGTTACAGCGAATCGAAACAACTAGTACTCAACTTTGACGCTGATAAAGCCGGAACCAATGCAGCCGAAAGGGCGATCAGTGAAATTGCCGAACTAGCATATAAAGGCGAAGTTCAGCTAAAAATTCTCAATCTACCCAATGGCAAAGATGCTGATGAATACTTGCGCGAGCAAACACCAGAAGATTATGCAGAATTGTTAGCTAATGCCCCCCTTTGGTTAGACTGGCAAATTCAACAAATTCTTCAAAACCGTGACTTAAAACAAGCTGCCGATTTTCAACAAGTAACTCAGCAAATAGTTAAATTACTCAAAAATATAGCTAACAGCGACACCCGAAATTATTATGTTTCTTATTGTGCAGAAATACTCAGTTTAGGCGATACCAGACTTATACCTTTACGAGTCGAAAATTTACTAACTCAAATTGCTCCTCCTGCGCCTACATATTCCAAACCAGTATCAGCGAAAAAAGCATGGGGAGGTAGTGAAAAACTTTCCCCACCCCCAACAGAACGCAGCCTTTTAGAACATGCAGAAGCATTATTGCTGCGAATTTACTTACATTGTCCCGAACAGCGTCAAGTAATTATTGACGAACTAGAAGAACGGGATTTGCAATTTAGCCTTTCCCACCATCGATTATTGTGGCGGCAGATTTTAGAAACAACGGTGGAACAAGAAGATTTAATTTCAACTCTGCAAAATAAATATTTAGAATTATCAGAAGACCTGGGATTAGTATCGCATCTATTTCATTTGAACGAGAAAACGAAGAAAGAAATACTTCGGACTCCGCAGGTGGTTCAAGCTGCGATCGCTTGCATGGATTTGGTAATGCTGGAAAAACGCTATCGCCACTTTTTGGAACTCTGGCAGCAAACCGATCCCGAAACCGAACCAGAAAAATATCAATCCTATTATCAGGCTTTTTATGCCGAAAAACTCAAACTTCAAAAAATAGACAGACAACGGCTATTTTCGATCACAGAATTGTTGTAGCGATGTTTACTAATAAGTCAAAGCAATTAAGTAGGTCGGTGTTGAAAATTGTCGTTATGACAAGGCAGGAGGCAGAAGGGAAAAGCTTTTTGAGCAACTTTACTTTCCGTTACATACTTTGGTTTTTTTGCGCCATTCTACTTAAACTCATGGTAGCTATTGTTTCAAACTCCAGATTTTACATGAGCTATTTCATTAACTCCTGAACTATTGTTGTGCTGTAAAAAATCTTGAAATAATTCAAAAAATTTATCCAAAGCTTCACTTTCATCTTCAGAATAAAACAAAATAATTCGACTCCAAGATTGAGTATCGGGCTGATTAAATCTTCGCTCTACCCATTCTTGAAAATCTTCAAATTCTCGTTCTTGCTCTGTTACTTCTATTCCCAACTCACGGCGAGCAAATGTGTATGCATCTAAAAAAACTTGCAGATGGCTCAAAGAACGCTTTCCTAAATATAAAGCAGGCCTTTGTTTAATTTTTTGTAGCATCTCATATAAATTAGACATATCCGACCTCAAGATAAAAGTCCAAAACTTATTTAAAAGTCAATCTCTGTTACCTCAAAGCTACCACCTAAATCCATTGCTAGACAATAAAGATTTGCCATCTAATATTCTCTAGGAATGCCTTCATGGTGAATATTATCAAACACAATTTCTTGTCCTTTAATTTTAATCAAAATCCCCTGATGGCGACCGTTTGTAGCAATATTACGTTGAAGACCATCATGGTAAATATTGCCATACTTGCCTTTGGTTTTCCCTGTATACAGTTTAATATGTTTTCCTGGGACTCTTCTTTGAGTTAAAAACTCTTTAATAGCTTCAGCGCAATCAACACACTCAAATAACTTAAAACGATTCGCTATTTGTGTAATTTCTTTACTTAACTCATCATTAGAGCATAACTGCTCCATCTCATTACTAATCCCTATTGCTATAGCTCAATATGACGGTAGATAGTTTAACACACTACCCACTAAATTTAAGGAGAGGTTGAGTCATGGTAGCTATTGATGAGCATGGACAACTTCTACCATTTAAGATAGATATAAGCTTTTATTCTCCTTTCCCTCAGAGGGTAAGCATTGGTTGAGTATAGTTATTGAGTATAAAAATATATCAATAATTTATACTTACAATGCTAAAAGTAGGGTATTTGAGCATTAAACGAGAATCTTTGCATTTATTATGCCCAAAAGCGTTGATGTACAGTTTTTCTAAGGTTCACTGCATAAATCCTGATTGTCAACGTCCTTATCCTCAGCCTTGGGGAAACAAATTTTGCAACAGTTGTGGCGCACCGCTACAGTTGTTAGACCGCTATGTTCCAATTCAGCAGTTGGGTTCGGGAGGGTTTGCTCAAATTTACACGGTTTGGGATGAAAAAACTCAAGCCGAGAAAGTGCTGAAAGTGTTGGTTGAAGATTCACCAAAAGCGCTGGAATTGTTTACCCAAGAGGCGGAGGTTTTATCTAGATTACAGCATCCTGGTGTGCCCAGAGTTGATGCTGACGGTTATTTTCAGGTAAATTTGTTCAATCCCAAACCACATCAACTGCCCTGTCTGGTAATGGAAAAAATCAATGGGCAGACTTTAGAGGAAATATTAAAAAAATATCCGCAAGGGTGTCCAGAGGATTTGGTTTTAAACTGGTTCGCCCAAGCTGTAGAGATTTTACAAGAATTACATAAACGTCAAATTATTCACCGAGATATCAAACCTTCTAATTTGATGCTGGATACCTTTGGAGGGGAACCAAAAAGCGATCGCCTCGTATTAATTGATTTTGGCGGAGCAAAACAAGTTAGCCCTTCAAAACTGGGTTCCCGGTCTAGTTCCACCCGATTATTTTCTTCTGGCTACAGTCCACCAGAACAGGTGACTGGAGGGATTGTGGGGCCCGGTGCCGATTTTTATGCCCTTGGTCGAACGATGATTGAACTACTAACGGGCAAGTATCCGCCAGATTTAGAAGACCAGCAAACTGGCGAGTTGCGCTGGCGAACCCAAGTCAATGTCAAGCCGGAGTTAGCAGACTTGCTAGATGAGATGGTGCAGGAAGATGTGCGATCGCGTCCGCTAAATGCACCAATGATTCAAAAACGTCTCACAAAGATTTCTCACCCATTACCATCGCCGGGGTTATTATCCCAACTGCGGGATAACCTGAAACAAACCTCAACCCAAGCCTCCCAGAAATTGACACAGCTAACACAAGCTGCTGAACAAGCTTTAGCTCAATTTGGCCAAGGTGTAAATCAAACCATTATTTTTATTGTTCAGACAATCCTGAAAATTTTGCGAGCTTGTTTGGCAACAATTTGGGCAATAATGTTAACTACTATTGGCGCTTGTTTTGGTGCGATCGCTGGTTTTATTTTGGCCTATCGCACAAGCTTGGGGCCTCGGATTGTGGAATTTATTTTGATTCAGGTTAACCAATTAGTTCCCAATACTCAACCCAACTTTGGCGCAGATATTTTGGTCTTTGTGGCTGCGGGTTGGGGAACCGCATGGGGACTGACAGTATCTGGGTGTTTTGGTCAACGGCGGCGATTTTTAGTAGCATCGTTGATGGGGATGATTAGCTATGGCTTCGGCTGGTTGATTTTGCAATTGATCGCACCAAAAAAC
The DNA here is from genome assembly GCF_963920935.1 of Nostoc sp. CCY 9925. Lineage (NCBI taxonomy): Bacteria > Bacillati > Cyanobacteriota > Cyanophyceae > Nostocales > Nostocaceae > Nostoc > Nostoc sp. CCY 9925. The sequence goes on from NZ_CAWUDO010000010.1 coordinate 78,115, forward strand.
AGCGGCGAGGGCTTAGTAACAGTGATTTTAGTCGGAGTTTCCCTACTCACCCTCAGTTTAGGACTTCGCAGCCATCATATAGTGTACGCTGTGTTCGCTGCCTTTGGCAGTGCGATCGCCTATGCAACTTTGATTCTTTTGAACTTAGCACCTCCAATGTTGGAATTTTCCAGTCAACCAGGCTGGTCAGAGTTATACAAGCCTCTGATTTTTTTTGGTTCTGTAGGCTGGTTTCTCAGCTTTTGGTTGGGCGTGAGTTTTTACCTAATTGTCCCTGGGTTACGTTTTTTGGGGTGGAGGTAAATGGTATGGGGCATAGGAATGGGGAAAGGGAAAGGGGTAAGGGGGAAAGGGGAAAGATTAAATTTATTCCTTTTCCCTTTTCCCTTTAACCTTTTCCCCTGCCCCCATGCCCCATGCCCCCTGCCCCCATGCCCAATACTCCTAAAAACAAGATCCCCCTAGTCGTATTTTTCATCGAGCTAGGGGGATCACATATGTGGTAGTCTATAAATGATTCGGTATAGTTCCTTACGACTCGATTGTATAGCCTAGATTTGAGTTTGAGTAGTCCTACCGCAAGAATTTATAGTATATTCATCGCTTCTTAATCAATACTTCATTCCTGGTATTCACTTGGCAGGTTCTATATGTAATTATGACAGTACTAAGTGTACATTACTTGTCATTTTTGTAAATATCTGTAACGAATATGAAACTTAAGATTGTCGCCACCGTCTCCCTGTTAGCTAGTTTTGGCTTTGCAGGGCAGACTTTTGCATCAAACGTGCAAGACTTGGAGCAGTTGAAGGCGACAAATGCTTGTCCCAGGTGCGATTTGAGTGGTGCTGACCTAACTCAACTGAATCTAACTGGAGCCATTTTGCGGGGGGCTAACTTGAGTGGTGCGACATTATCTCAAGTTAATCTCACAAATGCCGATCTCACAGGTGCAAATTTAGAAGGTGCAATTCTCAATTCGGCGAATCTCACTGGTGCTTCTTTAACGGGTGCAAACTTGAAATCAGCATCCTTAGAACAAGCTGATTTGTCCTATGCAGGTTTCATGAGCGCTAATTTAGAAGCAGCAAACTTAAAGGATGCCAAATTGCTGTTTACTAATTTTCGGGCGGCAAATTACCGACTAACAATTTTGAATAATGGCGTGGTTACCTCTGACAAATCCTATAGTTGGTCGTTAGAGCGTCCAAACAACAGAGAATGTAACAAGTTCAAACCCGAAGAAACTCCAGGTACAACCTGCTACGGAAAATAACTGGTTTGTAGGGGACTCAATGGGGGGTAAGACCTTTGGTTTACCCACAAAAAAGACGTAGAGACGTTGCATTGCAACGTCTCTACATCTGTTTAAATAGCAAAAAAACGTGGAGTGTAGGGTATATTATCCTCCACTGGTTTGGGCGATCGCTTTTTGAGCAATACCATTTCACTAAAATTATGCGACAGATCAAAACTCAGAAAACCTTGTAAAATCAGGCTTTGTTAATTTTGAATTTTGAATTTTGAATTTTGAATTCCTATAAGATCGTGTTTCTCCATCTGTGTACACTACCGCCTTTATTGGCGGCGAAATGGCTAAAGTTAAGCTAAAATTCAAGCAGAGTAAGCATTTCACGCTTAGGAACACTCCATGCTTGAGACTTTGGAAACCCGACTTTACGAATTAGAACAATTTGCCAACACCCTTGTTTCTCATCAATTGACGCACATTAGTGTGGTGAGTGTTGGTGTCATCTTTGTAGCTGGCTTACTCACCAGCCTGACGCCTTGTATGCTTTCTATGCTGCCAATTACCATTGGTTACATCGGCGGTTATGAAGCCAAAAGCCGTCTGCAAGGCGTTGTCCAATCAACTTGGTTTGCTCTGGGATTAGCAACTACTCTCGCAGGATTAGGGATATTAGCAGGTTTAGTGGGAAAAGTCTACGGTCAAGTAGGAATTGGTTTACCAATCATTGTGAGCATCATCGCCATTCTCATGGGGCTGAACTTATTGGAAGCACTACCTTTGCAATTTCCATCCTTGGGTGAAACCAATTGGATTTCCCAAGATTTGCCAGCAGGGTTGCGTTCCTATTTGCTGGGACTGACTTTTGGCTTAGTTGCATCTCCTTGTAGCACGCCTGTTTTAGCTAGCTTGCTTGGTTGGATTGCTAACACACAAGACTTAATTTTAGGCGCTGTTTTACTACTTTCTTATACAGCCGGCTATGTAGCACCATTGATTTTAGCAGGTACTTTCACTGCTTCAATTAAAAAGTTGCTAGAACTACGCCGCTGGTCTGGTTGGATTAACCCGGTGAGTGGGGCGCTATTAGTAGGATTCGGTGTATTTTCTTTAATTTCTCGAATTCCTCTTGGTAGTTTTTAAGTCAGGAATCAGAATTCAGGAGTCACAATTCAGGATTCAGAAGAATGTACACTGATTAACCCATCTGAGTAATGACTGAAAACGGAAAGGATATAGGCCCCTAAATTTATTGATGGGGATTATTAATTTTGAATTTTGAATTTTGAATTTTGAATTCGGAGCGAAGCGACGTGACTTTAGAAGATTCGACTTCCAAAAAAATTAGTTGGTGGGCTGTACCTGGGCAGTATTTACGCCGGGAGTTTTTGCCTGTACTGACAGATTTACGACTGGCGATCGCACTATTACTATTGATTGCCATCTTTAGCGCTACCGGTACTGTAATTGAGCAAGGCCAGTCTCCTGGATTTTACCAAGCTAACTATCCAGAACATCCAGCATTGTTTGGTTTCTTAACTTGGAAAGTAATTCAAGTAGTTGGCTTAGACCATGTATATCGTACTTGGTGGTTTTTAGCATTACTCATTTTATTTGGTACTAGCTTAACTGCTTGTTCTTTTACCCGTCAGTTACCAGCCTTAAAAGCAGCCCAACGCTGGAAATATTACGAAGAACCACGGCAATTTAAAAAACTAGCTTTAAGTGCAGAATTAGATACTGGTTCTTTGAGTTCTCTTAACCAAATATTGCAGAAGCGTCGCTATAAAATTTTTTCAGATCCAGAAAAAGAAAATCTTTTATATGCCCGTAAGGGAATAGTCGGACGTATTGGCCCAATTATCGTTCATATTGGCATCGTGACTATTTTGCTAGGGGGAATTTGGGGAGCAATGACCGGATTTCTTGCCCAGGAAATGGTTGCCAGTGGCGATACATTTCAGGTGAAAAATGTTATAGACGCTGGCCCTTTCGCAGTAGACCAAGTGCCGAAAGATTGGTCTGTGCGAGTTAATCGTTTTTGGATTGATTACACTCCAACTGGAGGCATCGATCAATTTTATTCAGATTTATCTGTTTTAAATAATCAAGGGGAAGAAGTTGACCACAAAAAGATTTTCGTCAACCAACCTCTGCGTTATCATGGCGTAACTTTCTACCAAACTGATTGGGGAATTGCAGCTGTTCGCGTCCAATTTAATAACAGCCCAATTTTCCAGCTACCAATGGTCAAGTTGAACACCAACGGTCAAGGTGCAATTTGGGGTACTTGGATTCCTATTAAACCGGATTTGAGTGAGGGTGTCTCGGTGCTAGCCAAAGATTTGCAAGGAATGGTATTAATTTATGATGCCACTGGTAAGCTAATTAATACTGTACGCGCTGGGATGTCTGCCCAAGTCAATGGCGTGAAATTGAAAATAATAGAGGTAATTGGCAGCACAGGTTTACAAATTAAAGCCGATCCAGGTATACCAATTGTTTATTCAGGGTTTGGTTTATTAATGTTGGGTGTGGTGATGAGTTACTTTTCGCACTCCCAAATTTGGGCATTACAAAAAGGCGATCGCTTGTATGTTGGTGGTAAAACTAATCGCGCCCAAGTCGCTTTTGAACAAGAAGTTTTAGAAATTTTAGACCAACTGAGTTCACAGCCAAACAATGAAGATAAAGGAATAGCAATTCAAGTTTAATTGCCATTTATTTGTAGAGACGCGATTCATCGCGTCTTTTGTCTTTCATGAACAAACACATCTGTTTCATTGATAAAAGCATAATTTGTCAATAAATTAATAATTTTCGCAATAACCTTTGTTGATTAATTTTGAATGCAAGCAAAAAAACTGTTGACTTCTTAACAGTTGACAGGGTATTATATAAATAATGGAAAAGCTGTCGGCAAATATACCCCTTTCTCAAAGATATTAGTTAGTAATTTTAAGACTTAGCGCCGCAGCAGTACAAAAGCAATTAAGCCAACTAAAAAACAAAGCGCGAACTTTACCCAAGGCTGTTGGATAAATTGGATGAGTTTCTCTTTAGATTCCGTTTGTTGGTGCGGGTGATGAGTTGATTTCGGCGATGCGAGTTTGGGCGTATTCTTGGAATGGTGCATAGTTAATGATGGTGGCGAGTTCAGCCGCATCATTTAAGGAATTAACTGCGGCGTTTGAGTCTCCCATCTTTAACTGGACATCGGCAATAAATAATAGATTACGACTTTGACTGTAGATATCTCCAATTTGGATGTAGAGGTTTTGTGCTTGCTGGAGATAGTCAAGTGCTGTTGTGGGGTTTTCTTGTAACTTACCGAATTCTTGTAGAACGTTAGCTTCCCCCAAGCGATCGCCAATGTCGCGGTAGAATTGCAAAGCGCTTTCGTAGCGTTGTAAGAGGATGTTTGAAAAGTCATCTAACGTATGTTTGACTACTCTGGCTATCGAGAAGTTGAACGAGATAATGAGGGTTCTGGGACTTGCGATCGCTTCTCTGAGTTGCATTTAAGGCTCAAGCTGACACTTTTCAAACAACCTCTAAGCGGGCAATGGTTTCATTAGCAACATCGACTCGAAACGCTTCAATCTGTCTCGCTGTAATCAAAGGGAATAATTCCAAATCCTGATACGCTTTGCGAAACTTTTCTAGTAAAGATTTGTTCATCTTCCAATTTCCTGCCATGCCTTGATTATCATAGCCAATTTTGGTATTTGCCCATTGCCCATTGCCGCTTGCCGCTTGCCCCTTGCCGCTTGCCCCTTGCCCATTACCCATTGCCCCATTTCTTTTGTCCCACCATTTGGTAAGTTAGTACATAGTCCGAAACAATAGCAGTTATCACAAGAGGGGATTACGTTGAGTCACCATCCAGATGCCATTGCCCCGCACGGTGGACAGTTGGTTAACCGTATCGCCACACCAGAACAAAGAGAAGAATTTCTCTCAAAAGCTGACTTTTTGCCGCGAGTGCAGCTTGACGATCGCGCCGTTTCTGATTTAGAAATGATAGCGATCGGTGGTTTTAGTCCACTCACAGGTTTTATGAACCAGGAAGACTACGATCGCACTGTAACAGAAATGCGACTAGCTAACGGTCTTGTCTGGTCAATACCAATTACACTATCGGTAGCCGAAGAAGTAGCTTCCCCTCTCAAAGAAGGTAGCTTGATTCGCCTAGATAACCCCGCAGGGCGGTTTGTTGGAGTTTTGGAACTCACGCAAAAATATCACTACGACAAAACCCGCGAGGCAATTAATGTCTACCGCACTGATGATGCAAATCATCCTGGTGTGCAGGTACTATATAACCAAGGTTCAGTACATCTGGCTGGTGATATCTGGCTATTGCAACGCGAATCCCATTCCCAGTTTCCCACTTACCAAATAGATCCCGCAGCCTCACGGCAAATCTTCCGCGAAAATGGCTGGAAAACCATTGTCGGTTTCCAAACTCGCAACCCCATCCACCGCGCCCACGAATATATCCAAAAGTGTGCCTTAGAAACAGTAGATGCTCTGTTTTTGCATCCATTAGTTGGCGCAACCAAAGATGATGATATTGCCGCCGACGTGCGGATGCGCTGCTATGAAATTTTGCTAGAACACTACTATCCTAGTGATCGCGTAATTTTGGCAATTAATCCCGCAGCAATGCGTTATGCTGGTCCTCGTGAAGCCATATTCCATGCCCTAGTCCGCAAAAACTACGGCTGCACCCACTTTATCGTCGGTCGCGATCATGCTGGCGTTGGTGATTATTATGGCACTTACGATGCTCAATACATCTTTGATGAATTTGAGCCAGCTGAATTAGGCATTGTGCCCATGAAATTTGAACACGCCTTCTACTGCACCCGTACCAAGCAGATGGCAACGACTAAAACCAGTCCCAGCAAACCAGAAGAACGCGTTCACTTATCTGGAACCAAAGTTAGGGAGATGCTGCGACGCGGTGAATTACCTCCACCAGAATTTTCCCGCCCAGAAGTAGCCGCCGAGTTGGCGCGGGCAATGCGGATAGAGGTGTCGGTTTAGGGCATTGGGCATTGGGCATGGGGGAAGGGAAAGGGGTAAGGGGGAAAGGGGAAAGATTAAATTTATTCCTTTTCCCTTTAACCTTTTCCCTGCCTTCCCCACTCCCCCTTTACACTACAGACCTCAAACCTTTAAGCTGCTAGCTGGTAGGCTGAGAACTGATGGCTAATTATGAAACGGCGCACGTTTTTAAACAGAATTGGCTCAATACTTGCCGTATTGGGGCTAACTGAAGCTGAGTGGTTGACTTTGGGAAACCGCTACTACTACGCTTTGGCACAACCCAGTCCGCGCAAGTTGGCATTATTAATAGGTATTAACCAATACCCCAAAATTCCAGCCCTCAGTGGTTGCCTCACTGATGTGGAACTGCAAAGAGAACTTTTGATTCATCGCTTTGGCTTCCAAAGTTCAGATATTCTCACCTTAACTGAGGAACAAGCTAGCAGGGAATTCATTGAGGCGGCTTTTTTAGACCACCTGGGCAAGCAAGCTCAAGCTGGTGATGTGGTGGTATTCCACTTTAGCGGCTATGGCAGCCGTGTCAAATTGGAAACATCGCCAGATACAATGCAAAATGCTCTGGTGTCAGCTAATGAAAGTCAAATTGCACAAAATGAAACAATAGTCAATTATTTATTAGAAGAAACTTTACTATTATTATTGCGATCGCTCCCTACAAACAGAGTCACAGCAGTATTGGATACTAGTTATTCTGCTCCTAGCTCAATCATCGGATTAAAAGCTCGCGTCCTCCAGGAGTCACCAGAAGCCAAGCTGATAGCAGAGGAACTCGATTTTCTCAAAGAACTGAAAACTCAAAAATCACGCAGCACTCCTACTGTATTAACAACTACTTCAAGTTCCAAGCAGTCAGCTAGGGAAGCAGTCTTTTCTGGTTTTAGTGCCGGGTTATTTACTTACGCCTTGACTCAGTATTTATGGGAAGCTACACCAGCCACCAAAATTCAAGTCGCTCTTTCTCATGTGGAAAATTCTCTGTACAAATTGGGTAGTAAACAGCAACTAGATTTAAACAGTACACAGAAAAATCAACAGGAAGCGTTACTGGTTGAGAATTTGCTGCCAGACAGTAACATTGGTGCAGAGGGCGTGGTGAGAGCCATTGAAGAAGACGGCAAAACAGTGCAGCTGTGGTTGGCAGGATTACCCCCCCAAGTGCTGCTATACTACGGAGTGAATTCTCGATTGACTCTACCAACAACAGAGCAATTGGTATTGCGATCGCGTAGTGGGTTAACAGCAAAAGCTCAATTTTTCAAAATTGAAGGTGCAACTCCGGCGCAAGTAGGGCAACTTGTCCAAGAAGCAGTCCGCGTTTTACCAAAAAATATTAATTTAATAATTGCTCTGGATACTCGACTCGAAAGAATTGAACGAGTAGATGCCACAAGTGGCTTTGCGGCTATTGCTCATATGTCCACCGTAGTAGCGGGGGAACAACCAGCTGATTATATATTTGGTAAGCTCCAGCAAACACCTAGTCGGTATGGACTATTTACTCTCGATGGCGAGTTAATTCTCAACACCGCAGGCGAAGTTGGCGAAGCAGTAAAAGTCGCAGTACTACGGTTAGCGCCGAAATTATCCACCTTGCTAGCAGCCAAATTATGGCGACTCACAGAAAATGAAGGTTCTTCGCGCCTAGCCATCAAAGCAACCCTAGAGACAATTAGCGATATATCATCTCAGGCGTTAATGCAACGCCAAACACTGCGAACTGAGATTTCTGAAAAATCACTCCCCACAGACGCGATTAATCGCGTCTCTACCAAATCACGATTAATCGCGTCTGCACCCACTCCCACTGTCCCTATCGGTAGCCGAATGCAATATCGGCTGGAAAATCAGAGCGATCGCCCAGTATACTTAATTTTGCTAGGTTTAAAAAATAATCAGACAGCAACTGCCTTTTACTCTTGGGAAACTCCACAAGAACCAAACACTACGGACAATAAACCGCTTTTTCGAGAAGTTGTCATCGCCCCAGGTGAAACCCTCACCTTACCCCAAACTAATGCTGGTTCTGAATGGGTAATTCCAGGCCCAGCCTTCTTTTCGGAACAACAACTAATTTTTAGTACTGCTCCCTTCAATGCAACTCTCGCCGTTTTGAACACTGCAAATTATCCCACACCTGACGAGCATCCAATTGCCCCATTGTTGAAATCGTTAGATGTTGTCCAAGCCTTGCTCCAAGATTTGCATAACGCCAGCTTCGTCAAAACTGAGATGAATGGTACAGCAGCCGACTCATATATCTTGGATGTGAATAATTGGGCAAGTTTGAGTTTTACTTTTCAGGTTGTGTGAATGCAGATGGGGCAAACAGCGAGTGTTGACTGATGACTGCTAATGGTCTGACTATCTTGTGAAACAGCGGATTTATTTATCAATCTAACCAACTGGACTTTATATTGGGATAATTATTTTAATAGTTGGTTAATAGATGTTGAATATCAATCATTTTTAGAAAATATTTTCAAACTAAGACATTTTTTTGTTAACTGTCTTAACTGTCCAAAAAATATTTCTTAACTGTCTTAACTGTCCTTGTGTTTTTGCTCTAGTAGTGAGAATATCTCAGGGTAATTCCACCTGTAATAGAGATACAAAAATTAGTAAATAGAAGGAAAACTCATGTCTGACATCAAAAAACTTGGTCAATCTTGGATATTTAATTGGTTCTTTGGCTTTAGCGAGATCCCTACAGATGAAGATTGTTGCATTTACATGAAATCAGTTTTATGTTGCGCTAAAGGAGATGGAGTTCTTTCAAAGAAAGAAAAAGATTGGGCTATTGGATTCTGTGCGTCCTGGGGAGTAGCAAACTGGGTAATTGAAGAGCTAAAAGCATACGAAGCAGATGAAGATATAGAAGAAGTCATTGCTCGCTCTCCTCAAGTGTCCATAGCACAAAGAGATTTACTTCTCACAGCAATTAGAGCTTCTGCTGCTGATGGAGAACTTCATGGACAGGAAAAGAAAAAAATTCGGCAAATGGCTTCTATTATAGGAGTTAAAGAAGAGATAGTAGAGCAGTTAGAGCAACTACACCAAGAAGAATTAGCATTACGGCAAAAGCGTGTTAAGCTGCTATATCCTGAGAAAAGCCCTTATTAGTAATCTACATCTAAGTAACTATATTCAACTCCAACGCTAAACAATTCAAAATTTGCTTATTTGCTTCTTAAAAAATTAAGAAGATTTAGAAGTAATAACTTGGAATTAAAGCAAAGTGTATGGGGTGACCATTTTTGGCGTTGTATAAATACGGCATGGTTTGGCGATTAAACCTTTGAAAAGTCCTTCAAATGGAACTAAATTATTCCATGATTTTGCAACGCCTAATTTTGAATCTGATAATTTGGGCTAAACGTTAGACAAATTTACCCAAGTCTTGGATTTTAATAATTTTGCCTATTGCTTTGATTGCAGTTTTGGGATTGATATTTGCAGTTTATCACAGTTATCTAAAAGGTTTTGATCCGTGGCAAGCACTTCAGATATCAAAAATGTCAATTCTTCAGCTACTACTCAACATAATTCTTTGAGCAGTCAATAGCCAACAGTCAAGCCTATTTTCAAAGCCAGTTGAATTCAATTAAGTGGAACGACCCACAACTTCATCAAAAGCAGTATTTACAGACACTTCTTTCCAAGCATCTAGTTCTGTTTTCACCGACTCCAGTTTGGCATTAATAGCATAAATAGCATCTTCTCCTAACGCCAATCTCAGTGGCGGATTATCGCTATTAACTGCTTTAATAATTGCCAAAGCTGCTTTCTTGGGATCGCCTGGTTCCTTAAATTCCAATTTATTATCTAATATATCTCGCGCACCTTGACGCATTTCACCAATCGCTGCTTCATAGTCCTTGATTTCGCTATCAGCTATAACAAGAGAACGCGTGACAAAATCTGTACGAAATGCACCAGGTTCTACTATTGTGATTTTGATACCCAGAGGTGTAACTTCCTGAGCTAATGCTTCAGAAATACCTTCTATTGCAAATTTAGTACCATTATAAATTCCTGTACCGGCATAGCCCACAAATCCACCTACCGATGAAATATTAACTATGTGTCCACTACCTTGCTGGCGCATATAAGGTAGTACCGTCCGTAGCACTTCTAAAATACCAAAAAAGTTTGTTTCAAACTGACGGCGAACTCCTTCATTACTGACTTCTTCTATTGCCCCTAAAATTCCATATCCAGCATTATTAACAAGTATATCAATGCGTCCAAATTTGGCAATTGCCTGTTTTACTGCTTGTTCTACTTCTTCAGGTTTCGTGACATCAAGTTGCACCGCCAATGTATGTTCTGGAAAGCTTGCTGCTAAATCTTGTATCAACTCTGGATTTCTTGCAGTTAGGATTACAGTCTCACCCTGCTTTAACACAGTTTCTGCTAATGCTCGACCCAAGCCTTTTGAACTACCAGTAATAAACCATACTCGTCTCTTAATCGTTGAGGATGTGACCATAACAAATCTCCATTTTTAACAAAACAATTCATGAGTCAGCCACACAGAATTAAAAATTGAATTTTGTGTAATACCATTTCTTTGTGAGGCTGCGCCAAATTCTCTTGGCTTCCTTCCTTCTTTCTTTCTTTCTTTCTTTGTGTCCTTCTCTAACGAGACGCTGCGCGAATGCGCCCTTTGCGGTTCGTTCCTTATATATGGCGCATCTTCATACAGAATTGGTATTACTAGATGTTGCCAGATGTTTCCTGCATCTTTTTCCGGAGACTAAGCGGCCTCATGTCAGTCCAGACTTCTTTGATGTAATCTAGACACTCTTGCTTCAAACCATTTTTACCAGCGTCTTTCCAACCAATAGGGTTTTCACGGTCAGATGGCCAAATGGAATATTGTTCTTCATGATTAACTACAACTTTGTAAATTGTTGTGTCTTCTTTATCATCTTGATACATGATTCACCTGTTGATAATTAATTAATGGTTGTTTATACTCTGGTAATAAGTTAATCAATGAAGCTTAATCAAAGGTAGATAAAAACTTCATTTTTTACTATTAATTAATATTACTATTTTCTCGCTTCTAATTTAAGAGAACTTAAAGATTTAAATTCTAAAATTGTTAATATTAATACAACTAACATAAACACGATATCTGCAAAAAGCATACCAGAATATATGCCTCTGACACCTGCAAATCTTGAAAAGAATAGAACCATTGGCACAGTCAAGATTATGCTTTTTAACAAAATTACTACTAATACAGTTTTACCTTTGCCTATAGATATAAAAAGAGTATTACTAAAGTGTGCTAAAGGCCATATTGGCATTAGTATGTTGAGAAGCCTAAAATTTAGCAGATCGCCTTCTACAAATCTAACATCTGGCAGAATTATTTCTAAAAATGTTCTGGGAAATAATTGTAAGGGAAGCCAAATTAATACTAATAAAATAGTTCCAATAGTTGCAAAAGTTAAATATGCTTTTTTTATCCTTCCGTAATTTTGTGCGCCATAATTCATACCAATTATAGGTTGTAATGCTTGGGAAAAACCAAAAATAGGAATAAATATAATTGAGATTATTTTTCCCGCTGCTCCAAAGAAAGCAATATCAGTATTTGTTCCATAGTTAGAAATTGAATTAAAGACTACGAAATCTTGTAGTAATATGGTAAACGGAGAAAAAAGTTCTGATATGCCAACTGATAAGATTGCGGGGATTAAGTCTATGGCGATCGCCATATTTTTAAAATTAACAGGGATAGAACTTTTACCAACAATAAAATAACCTAAATTAGCAATACTATAAACAACCATTGCCATAACTGTAGCCAGAGCAATCCCTTGAGTTCCCCAATGAAATACACTAATAAATATATAATTTAATACAATATTAACAATAACAAAAAGCCAATCAAATATTGAAGTTAATTTAATCTCCCCTTCTGATCTTATCAGATTTCTACAAGCTTCTGCTAAAATCAAAAATACTGAACCTATGATATAAGTATTAAAATATTTTACGCCTTCTAAAGCAACTTCACCAGTTCCTCCCATTAAGAAAATTAATTCTTTGCCAAACTTATAACCAATAATAGTAATTAAGAGTGAAATTACAGCACTCATAACTATTAAAGTACCAAATATTTTAGACTGAGTTTTAACATCTCCAGAACCAATAGCTCGACTCAAAACAGAAGCAGAACCCACTCCAATACAAAAAGCAAATCCATTTGTTATAGCTAAAATTGGCAGTGCTAATGAGATGCCAGCTAAAGCACTTTCACCAATAAATCTTCCTGCAAATAAAGCATCAATAAAAGTGTTTAAACTCAGCATCAGTATTCCCAGAGTACTAGGAATTGATAACTTGAAGATTAGTTTAAGAAGGTTACCATCAAGAATTTCATTAGTGATTTGAGATTGTTTTTGTACAGTCATCTTTTAATTTCGTATTTACTGTTTACTCAACCTTAACCAAACGGCTAACACGATACTGCTTCACTGCTTCTAATTCCATCTCTTTTGCGGAGTTAAATGCACTGGTTACCTCACCACAAACTTCTATTCTGCCTTCATAAGCACCTGACATACTGCCATCTGGAAGTGTAAAATCAATCCGAACTTCTGCCCAGTCACCATCCTTTTCCATCGCCAATACTTTGCCTGCTTTCAAGTAATTTAGCCAATTCCAACCAGACTGCATCCAAATTTCGCGCTCAACAATTTGCTCAAATTTGCTTAAACCAGTCCATCCTCGATAATATTGACGCAAACCAAAAACTGAGCCATTCTGTTGCACTAATAAATCCAATACATCTGGCTCTAAATGTCCCCACAAACAGCCTTGAGATAAATCAATTAATGTAGGGGCAAACTGATGACCACCAAAGTGAGTTGTTTGCCAAACTCGTAATTTCCCATGAGAAATAGGGGCGTATTCTTTACGTAATTGTCGATATATAGGAGTTCCAAATCTGCCGCAAGCAAGGTCAACTTGAGCATGGGTACAAACCATCAGTTCACGAATGTCACTTGTTTGTTGTTTATATTGCTGAAATTGCGATAAATTGTTCGGTTTTTGTATCAACTGCTGAAATATTGCTGTCAACAAAGCAGCCGCTTTACTTTCTGGTACGATAAACTCTTGTTTCTCAAACTGAGAAAACAGTTTTGTAGGGCGATAATAGTAGAAAATGCGGGTAAAGCCAGGATGAGAATATTCGCGGTCAGGAGCAATTAGCATCGGTTTCAAATTTACCCCATGCTGAAAAATTAACTCTTGGAATAAACCTATCACTGACTTAATAGTTGGATTTTCTTGAAATATTTCTTGTGGCCAAGGTTGTGGAACTTCCATAACCAACCAGTGTTCATAAGTACCTGCTGTCCCAATTAAATCTTCTCCATTAGCTTTTGAAACTAAGGAACAAAAACGACAGTCTTTTGGCAGAAGTTCTTTCATATGTTGAGTTTGCATATTTACTGTCTGTGCTATAGTTTTTTATTACAAAAATTTTATACGGGAGTCATTTTTTCTCTATCAAACAACTCACTACAGCTTGAAAAAGCTGATTCACGGACTACACAAATCAGTTAAAAAATCAAATTAAATTTTTATAGCGATGAATTATTAATCAAGTCCCATTCCTTTTCGCATATCCTGATAAAAATTGTCATAAAAATATTGGTGCGGTACTAACCTTTTATACAAAGCATACAAAGTAAGACGCCAGTATGATTGCACAACAAAATATTGTCTTTTAGGTTTACGAGCTTCCAAAGCCTGAAAAATCGTATTTGCCACTTTTTCGGCTGGTAAACCTCCGCTGCGGTTATCTTCTACCGATCCTTGCATATATATTTTGTAATTCTTGCCATATATCGCTTTAATTTCTGGTGACATATTCGCTAATGCTTCCTGATAACTAGCTTCTACTTTATCAGCCTGTTCCGGGGTTACTATTCCTGCTGGCAAGATGGAAATAACCTCAACTCCACTAGAAAATAATTCCATTCGTAAAGAATCTGTAATTGCTTCCATCGCAAATTTGGAAGCAGATAAAAGACTTCTATAAGGTAGGGCTAATCTGCCACAAATTGCACTGATATTAATGATGCGACCTTTGGCTTTTCGGATCAATGGTAAAAATGCCTGTGTGACTGCAATTTGACCGACAACATTGACTTCAAAATTAAATCTAATGTCATCTATGGAAATACATTCTATAGGGCCATCTACCGCTACAACTGCGTTATTAATTAAAGCGAATAGTCCTTCATCCCCAACTATTAGCGAGACAAATTCAGTAGCAGATTTAATTTCTTCTGGTTTTGTGATGTCCATAATAATTGGTGTTAAATTACCAGATGCAGATTCCTTTAGTGAATGTGCATCTTTTTCACTACGGACTCCGGCAAAAACACGATACCCTTGCTTGGCTAGTGAAAGCGCAGTTACTCGACCTAAACCTGTGGATGTTCCTGTGATGACAACTGCGCCTTTATAACTCTGACTCATACCCATTTTCTCCCAGATGGAATATATTTTTATGCTGCAAAATGCTTAGTTGAGAAATACGATGTATATCAACTGAATAAACCACTAAAAGCAAGAGCTAAAACAAGTGGTTTTGACTTTTGTTCATGCTGACGAGTGGGATTACTATTAAGCTGCTGACGTAGCAGCCACAAAGGTTTTTTAAGACCAGGAGATAGTGTCATAAATGTTGTTGAACCCCATAATTTCTAGATATTGAACTGGAAAAATAAATTGAGAAATATATTAAAATCGGTTCATGCCTTGCAAGAAAGTAGGCGTTATTCTTTCTCCTGCGCTCCCCGTCCCTTCTGCCTCTTTTTGACGGCGACTACGCGTAACCATTTTCACACCACTTGCAGGAGAACAAATCAAACCTGCAAATTTTGGACGTTCTGGACGCTGACTGACTAACTCTAATTCATAGCGTGAAAGAATCGTTGCTAATATAAGTTTCATTTCAAATAAGGCAAAGTTTGCACCAATACAGACACGAGAACCGCCGCCAAATGGCAAAAATTCGTAAGGAGAAAATTGTTTTTCTAAAAAGCGTTCTGGCTGAAATTCTTTTGGATTTGGATATAAATCTTCACGCTGATGGGTCGAATAAATATTACCAATAAGTATTGTACCAGGATGCAGTTCGTAGCCCATAATCTCAACGGTCGATTCTACTAATCTGGGAAATGTAAACAATTGAGTTGGATAAATTCGCAGAATTTCATTACATACAGCACTTAAGTACGGTAATGCAACAATGCTCATTGGGTCTGGATTTTGACCAAGACTGTTAAGTTCTTCTAGTAATTTTTCTCGAACATCTTTTAAACGATGAATCCAATACAAAGCCCAACTAATAGCAGTTCCAGAAGCATCACCGGATGCAAATATAGGAGATATTACAAGGTCGCGTACCTCTTCATTGCTTAATGATTCACCTGTTTCATCACGAGCTAATATTAAATCGCTAAGTATATCAGTCCCGGAAAAATCTGCTTGCTGGCGACGTTCTTCAACCTCAGTAAATAGTAATTGAAAAAGTTCTCGTCTTAGATGTAGAAGATATCCTTGCGGACTCCATTGTCCTAAATCTTTTTCTAGGAAAATTTTGCTAATAATTTTAACTATAAGAGATTGGCGATCGAGTTTCAGCAAAGACGCAAATAAATGTTTAATTTTGTCATGGCGGTCTCCCTCATGCAAACCAATTACCCGTTCTATACCCACTTGAAAAGTAATATCTTCAATGACCGGGTATGCTACAAAGGGTTTTCCAACCACTTGTTTATCCATCATCTTTTCTGTGAGTTCACAGATACCTCTTCCACAAGCTTGCATCCGCGCTCCATGAAAAGCTTGCATTAAAAGTTTACGCCGATTTTTGTGAATTAAACCATCAAGTTGCAGAACTCCTTGGTTTCCTGTAATAAAGGCAAAATCCTCATTTAATGCACCCCTAGCTATAATTTCTTTGGTATTTGTGAAAATTTCTTTTATGCCTAAAGGATTGCTGATGTAAACAATTGGTGTAGAACCAGACATGATAGTGACTATATCACCATAACGTTGGGAAATAGCATCCAAATAGCCAAAAGGATTAGACTCAAATTGTAGACCTAACAACCAAAATGGTGTTTTTGGCCCTGGGGGTAGTTTCATCAGTTGCTTTTACTCCCATTATTTAAATTTGACACAGCATTATCAATACAAACTCTCAAAGTTTTAGCTAATTCTTGAATATGAGGTTCAACAAAAATAGAAAAATGATCCCCAGGAACTTCTATAAGTTTAATAGGTTGACTAGAAAATTTACCCCAACCTAGTAAGGGGTCATTAGTATGAAATTCCGGACTTTCAAAATCATGAATAATTTCTTCCTTAGCTCTAAAGAGAGTCATGGAATGAGGATAAATAACTGGCACATAATCTCGCATTGCTTGGACATGAGCCTTGAAGAGTTTGTAATAACGGATAAAATCTTT
The DNA here is from genome assembly GCF_963920935.1 of Nostoc sp. CCY 9925. Lineage (NCBI taxonomy): Bacteria > Bacillati > Cyanobacteriota > Cyanophyceae > Nostocales > Nostocaceae > Nostoc > Nostoc sp. CCY 9925. The sequence continues at coordinate 94,948 of NZ_CAWUDO010000010.1, forward strand.
AATCTCCGTATCAGTAAAGATGAAGTTTGCTTTTTGATTAATTAAATCAAGTTGTTTGTTGAGTGATAAATCTCGCAGTTCTTCAAAAGAAACTGAAAAATCTATATTACTATCAGTTTTGATTGATTCAGCCATGCGGAGTAAAAACTTTGCATCATCGTCTTTTGTAGATTCAATACGTGTTTCTGAAAGTATGGCATCAATTACAACTAACAAATCTACTCTTTCACCCTGTCTTTGTAATTGCTGCGCCATTTCAAAAGCAAGTATACCGCCGTAACAATGACCACCTAAAAGATAAGGCCCATTTGGCTGTATTTTACGAATTTCTTGCAAATAGTAATTTGCTGTTTCTTCTACCGATATAATTTCAGGTTCCTCTGCATCAGGGTTATGTTCCAAAGCATGAAATGGATAATCCTCACCAAGCCTTCTGGATAAATTAATATAGTGATTAATACCTCCGCCAGCACCATGCACACAAAAGAAAGGTATCTTGGAATCAGAAGAGTTAATTGCTACCACAGGAGAATTAGAACTCTCGCGAAATGGTTGACTAACAATTACAGCTAGTTTCTCAATTGTAGGATTTTCAAAAAGAGTAGATAGACTAAGGTTATGACCAAATCTATCTTGAATTTGAGCCATTAAGCGTACAGCTAAAAATGAGTGACCACCTAAGTTAAAAAAGTTATCTGCTACTCCTATAGGGCTAGTATTTAGAAGATTCTCCCAAAGTTTTACTAATGATAATTCTGTAAAGTTCCGAGCAGCAATAAAGGTTTTAGTAGTACTTATTGGGATAACTTCATCTGTGCGAAGAGAACGCTTGTCTACTTTGCCATTAGGTGTAAGTGGTAGTGCATCTAATACTACAAAAGCAGACGGTAGCATATAACTAGGTAATTTCTGTTGCAAATAGGGCAATAGTTCTGTCGCTACTTCCTGTTTTTGTGCGACAATATATGCAATCAAACGTTGATTTTCTTCAGCGTCATTAACCACAACCACAATAGATTCTTGCACATCTGGATGTTGTAAAATTGCTGCTGCAATTTCACCCAATTCTACTCGAAAACCTCTGATTTTGACTTGTTCGTCATGACGACCTAAATATTCTAGATTTCCATCATTGAGATAACGGACTAAATCGCCTGTTTTATAAAGCTTTGTTGTTGGAATAAAGGGGTTATCAATAAATTTTTCTTGAGTTAATTCTGGACGATGTAGATATCCCTTTGCTAAGCCGTCACCACCAATATAAAGTTCGCCAAAAACTCCTATAGGTGTTGGTTGTAAATTGTGATTCAATACATACACTTGAGTATTTTGGATAGGGCGACCGATAGGAATAGTGTTTACTTTATCTTCTAATAAACTGGTGTCGTAATAAGTGGCGTTTGCAGAAACTTCCGATGAACCATAAAGGTTGATTAGTTTTGCAAATGGCATTAATTCTTGGAAGTTTTTAGCTAACTTCACAGATAGTGCTTCGCCGCTAGTTATCCAAATTTTTAGTTGTGATAATTTCTGAGTCAGATAATGATAATTGTCTAGAAGTAAACGTAGTAATGAGGGTACAAGTATAATACGGCTAACTTTGTGATGCGCTAAAGCTTCTATAAATAATTGCGTGTCTAATAAAGTTGCATTGCTGATAATTACTGTAGGAATTCCTTGAAGTAAAGGAGCAAAAATTTCCCAAACAGAATCTACAAAGCTAATAGCTGTTTTCTGACAACAAACTTCTTTTGGGGTGAAAGGATAAGTCTTCCATAGCCAGTGTAAGCCATTTACTGTACCGCGATGAGTGCCAAGAACGCCTTTAGGCATTCCAGTTGAACCAGAAGTGTAGATAATATAGGCGAGATGTTCGGGTTTTGAAATGTTAATCAGGTTTTCTGGACTTTGTTGAGCAATTTCATCTTGGTGAATATCGAGGCAAACGATTTTAGGCGAAGATAATGATTGTTTTTCTAATATTTCTTGATGGCTAATTAATATCGATGCCTGAGAATCCGAGAGCATAAAATTTAGACGCTCAACTGGATAACTTGGATCGAGGGGAATGTATGCACCGCCAGCTTTGAGAATGCCTAAAATCCCCACTACCATGTCTATTGAACGTTCCAGACATATAGCAACTAATGTTTCTTTTGTTACGCCCTGTTTTTGTAAATAATTTGCGAGTTGATTAGCTTGATAATTAATTTGACGATAAGTTAGTTGCTCAGATTGATGAACTAAGGCTATAGAATCAGGCGTGAGTTCAACTTGCTGTTCAAATAATTGATCGAGAGATAAATTTTTATATTCTGCGCTACTTTGATTAAACTTAAATAATAATTGCTCTTCTTCAACAGGAGTTAGTAGCGATAAGTCATTGATATGTTGCTCTGGATTAGCAACGATATTTTCTAATAAAGTTTGGTAGTTTTTGATAAATTGGCTAATGGTTGTTGCATCAAAAATATCTGTATTGTACTCCAAACACCCCGTTAATCCCTCTTGGGATTCAAACATTGACAGGAAAATATCTAGTTGAGATGTACCGCTATCAAATTCTAAAGTATGCAAGGTTAATCCAGATACTTCCTGCACAGATGTTGGAGTATTTTGCAAGACAAACATGACTTCATAAAATGGATTTCTGCTTAAGTCGCGTTCGGGTTGTAATTTTTCTACAAGCATCTCAAAAGGCAAGTCTTGATGTGCATAAGCATCGAGAGTCACCTGACGAACTCGGTGTAGAAATTCCTGGAATGTGGGGTTACCACTGAGGTTATTACGCAATACTAAAGTATTAACAAATAAACCCAATATTCCTTCTAATTCAGCACGGTTGCGGTTGGCAATTGGAGAGCCAATCAAGATATCTTCTTGGTCTGTGTAGCGATATAATAATATGTTAAAAGCTGCCAGCAAGCTCATAAATAAAGTGGCATCTTCTCGCTGGCTTAATTGTTTAAGTGCATTAGTTAAGGTTGTGGAGAATGTAAAATATTGCTTGGCGCCAGCAAAAGTTGTGACGGTAGGTCGCAGACGGTCTGCGGGTAGTTGGAGTACAGGAAGCTCGCCGCTTAGTTGTTGCTTCCAGTATTTTAACTTGGTTGCGAGGAATTCTCCTTGAATGCGATCGCGTTGCCAAATTGCGAAATCTGCATACTGAATTGGAAGTTCGGGTAAGGGAGAAGGTTGATTTGTAGAGAACGCTGCATATAAGGTTGACAACTCGCGCAAAAACACGCCGCAAGACCATCCATCGGTGATAATGTGATGCATGGTCACAAGCAAAACATGTTCTTGTTCATTTAAGCGTAGTAAAGTTGCTCTGACTAAAAGTCCTTTAGCTAAATTAAAGGGTTTTGTTGCTTCTTTGGCTACAAGTTGTTTCACCTCTGATTCCCAATTTTGATTGGATAAATGCTCAAGATTAATGATGGGTAAATCCCAAGTTAAATCCCGTGCAATTTCCTGTACTGGTTGTCCATTTATGAGTTTAAATGTTGTGCGCCAAATTTCGTGACGCTTGAGGATTTCATTTAGGCTTTGGTGAAGTGCGGTAATATTTAACTGTCCTTTGATATGAAAAGCGATGGGAATATTGTAGAAGGAACTCCCGTGGTAAAGTTGGTCAATAAACCATAGTCTTTGTTGGGAGAAAGATAAGGGAATATTTTGAGATATTTGGCGTTTAGGAATAGTATCAGCTTGAAATTTGCCTCCTTTCCATTTTTCTAAGAGAGCTTTTTTCGCTGGTGATAAATTAGTATTATTTTTATTCATTGCTAATATGTAATCTAAAGTTTTTTTGGTTTGTTTTTTGGGTGAGTATAAAGATATTTAATTCCACGCAGAGACGCAGAGAGGAGGGAGAGGAGAGGTTTTGTTCTCCTACTCGCTACTTCTTGTGTTACTGAAGAGAGGCTTTTTGACAAACAAAGCAAGCTATGTCTTCGCTTTCTCCAAAGTCTCTAGTGTTATAGTAATTAAATTGTGTGAAGCCAGCATCTTTTAAAGCTGACTCAACTTCTTCTAAAAAGTGATCTTTTCTTAGCCAAACGGTGTCTGAACGCTGCCAATTTTTATCTATTAATTCAAATCCTGTGACTTTAATTTCCCAGAGCCTTTCTTCAGGTTTGTAGTAGAATAATTCTATTAATGAGCATTCATCATTGATATTAATAATATTAAAATTGTTTTTCTGAGCAGCTTCATGTAGCCAGTCTGTTATTGGTATATTGAACACAAACACACCACCATCTTTCAGTGAAGCATATACGTTTTTGAATACTGTTTTTAAATCTTCATTATTTTGGATAAAATGAAGAACATCGTTTGCCAAAGCTGCATCAAAGATGGGTGGTAAATCAAACTGACGGATATCACTAAGGATAAATTCGCTTTCAGGCGCATTTTTTTTAGCGTAGTTTAGCAGTCCTTGAGAAGCATCGATTCCAGTAACTTTATAGTTTCTAATGTTGAGCTGTTGCGCTAAATATCCAGAACCGCAACCAAGTTCAAGAATATGGGTTCCCGCAGGGAGTTGTGATAACAATATTTGGTCTAAAGCAGGGATTATACCTTTTAGTAGATCTTCAGGTGTGTTTTTGAATTCGTTCTGTAACCGAGCGATGGGTTCATAGTTGGGAAGAGTGTTTAGTAAGGACATAGACGATTTCTCCTGTTGTTGGATGAAGTTTTCGATGAAATAATTTATGCTTCAAAGTTTATTAGTTACCTAAAAAAGCTTCTACTTCTTCTTCGGATAATTCTTCTATTTTTTCTAATAAAAGTTGTTCTATCATTTCTGCTTGTTTGGCTGGTATCATGGCTTGCGATAAAAGGTCACGCAGTGGTAAATCTATAGGAAACTTTGCCCGCAATCGAGAAACTAATTGAGTCGCAATTAAAGAGTCTCCTCCTAATTCATAAAAGTTGTCGTAAATACCAACTTCTGTAATTCCAAGTACCTCTTGCCAGATTTCGGTAATTTGTTTCTCTAACTCATTTGTTGGAGCAAGATATGAATTACTCAGTTGTGGTCTAGAATAACGTGGGCATGAATCTAATTCGTTAGCAGATTTAGAATTTTCTAAATAATCAAGGTGAAATACATAATTTTGCCCAGCTTTATTATCCACTGTAGAAACAACAATTTGAGTTGGTTTTTCTAGAGATAATATTCTTTTAAATGCTTCTATAGCTTCTGTTGGAGTAATGCTTAATTCTAATCCGCCTACTTGTTCTAAGGGTTTTGGCTCTTGGGTGAAATCTAATGCTGTTAATTTAGTATTTAAAGAAGTCGATGAAGATTTAGCATCAATCCAGTATCTTTGTCGTTCAAAGGGATAGGTAGGTAAAGGTAAACGATGACGCTGCTCGTGGGCATAAAATCCTGACCAATCTATATCTACACCAAAAAGCCACAACTTACCTAATGTCTGTAACAAAAAACTCGCATCCGATTTTTGCTCTTGCACGTGAGGTAAAGAAGTCAGGACGTTTTGTTTAGCATTGATATCTAAATGTTGTTTGGTTAATGTACTTAAAGTTCGTCCCGGGCCGACTTCTAAAAAAACACCTTCAAACTGTTTTAAGAGTTGAGCTATACCATCGGAAAATTTGACAGTTTGTCGTAAATGTTGGCTCCAATAATTAGGATTTGTAGCTTGTGCCTCTGTAATCCAAGTACCAGTTACATTGGAAATAAAGCTTATGCGTGGTGGGTTGAGTTTAATTTTTTTGAACGATCGCCCAAATTCCTCTAAGATTGGCGACATCATTTGAGAATGGAAGGCATGGGACGTATGCAACAAACGACATTCAATTCCTTGAGAGGATAATTGATTTTCTAGCGTGGCGATCGCTTCTTTTGTGCCAGAGACTACGCATGAAGTTTGGCTGTTAATCGCAGCGATTTCTACAGAGTTGGAAATTAGCGATCGCACTTCTTTTTCTGGAAGCCGAATTGCTAGCATACTCCCTGGCGGTAACTGTTGCATCAGTTGTCCCCTTTTTGCCACGATGAATAGCGCATCTTCAAGGGAAAATACACCTGCGATCGCAGCTGCAACATATTCCCCAATGCTGTGACCAATCATCGCCGCAGGTAGCACACCCCATGACATCAATAACTTAGCCAAGGCGTACTCAATTACAAATAATGCTGGCTGGGTGAAGGCTGTTTGTTGTAGTTTTTGGTTAGCTGCGGTAATTTCTTCTGATTTTGGAAACAGTAAATCGCGGATATCAAGACCGAGATGAGGCTGCAAAATCTCCGCGCAATTATCTACATGTCTGCGAAATGTTGCTTCGACTTCGTAGAGTTCCCGACCCATGTTTGCATATTGCGATCCTTGTCCGGAAAACATGAAAATGACAGGCTGTTCTCTATGCTCTTGATATACAGTAAATGTCCTTTCTTGTTGCTGTGTTTCTAACACAGTGATACCATCTTGAACATTTTTGCACACCAACATTCGACGATGGTTGAAAGCTCTACGACCAACTTGTAAAGTATGAGCAATATTAGCTAAATTTATCTCTGGATTTTGTTTGAAATAAGTTAATAAATTTGCCGTTGCACTTTCTAAGGCTGTGCTAGTTTTCGCTGATAATAATATTAATTGCCAAGGTCTAGATTTATCAGAATATCTAACTTCCGGTGCTTCTTCTAGGATGACATGGGCATTAGTTCCACCAAAACCTAAGGAACTAATTCCTGCTCTGCGGGGAGTATTGTTAGTTTTCCAATCAGTTAATTTAGTATTAACGAAAAAAGGGCTATTTTCAAAATCAACCTCTGGATTGGGAACTTCAAAATTAATGCTAGGAGGAATTTTTTTATATTTTAATGCTTGTACAGTTTTGATTAAACTTGCTATGCCAGCAGCTATGTCTAAATGTCCAATATTTGGTTTCACTGAACCGATAGCGCAAAAGCCATTTCTTGATGTAAAAGCACGAAAAGCTTTAGTCAACGCTGCAATTTCCACTGGATCTCCAGCAGCGGTTCCAGTTCCATGAGTTTCTATATAAGAAATCTCATCAGCATCTATTCCGGCATTTGCCAAAGCTTCTACAATAACTTCAGCCTGACCATTTACACTAGGTGCGGTATAGCTAACTTTTAAAGAGCCATCATTATTAATTGCAGAACCTTTAACAACTGCATGAATATAATCTCTCTCTGCTATGGCATCTTCTAATCTTTTTAATACAACTATTCCCAACCCACTGCCAAAAATAGTACCCTCTGCCTTAGCATCAAAGGCTCTACAATGACCATCAGGAGATAAAATTCCATCCTGTTCATAGTAGTAACCCGACTTTTGTGGAACTATAATTGTAACTCCACCAGCTAATGCAATATCACACTCTTCATCAAGTAAACTTTTGCAAGCTAAGTGTAAGGCAACTAATGAAGTAGAGCAGTAAGTTTGAACTCCTATACTTGGCCCTTTTAAATTTAATTTATATGAAACATTTGTGGTTAAGAAATCTTTGTTAAAAGTATAGTTGTTAGAAATAACTCTGGAATTAACGTTATTATATATATTATTGAAAAAGTAAGTATTTGTGCTGACACCGCCATAAACCCCAATCAAACCATTGTATGTTTCTGGGTCGTATCCAGCATTCTCTAGAGCTTCCCAAGCACATTCTATGAATAGGCGATGTTGGGGGTCAAGTAATTCGGCTTCTTTTGGAGTGTAGCCAAAGAATCTAGCATCAAAATGTTCAATATCTGCTAGTATAGCCGCTGCTCTAACATAATTTGGGTTGTTTAAAGCCTCTGCTTCTAAATTTAAATCTGCTAAGTCACGATCGGATAAAAATGAAATAGACTCAACTTTATTTTGGATATTCTGCCAAAATTCCTCGATATTGTTCGCACCAGGGAAACGACCGGACATTCCCACTATTGCTATATCTAGATTTACTGTTGATTCTTGCATGACTTTATTGTCTTTAATTTTGAATTTTTAACTTTGAATTTTGAATTGTTAACTGTCTTCTTCTTTGTCCTCTACTTAGCCTTTGTTCAAAACTATTTTTATCGGATTCTTCAACAGGACTAAAAATATTTGTCATAGAGCTAATATTTGGGCATTCATACAGCTTGGCAACAGATAGATTTGAATCAAATTGCTTATTTAAGATAGCGATTAGTTGAAGACCTATGAGTGAATCACCACCAAGCTCAAAGAAGTTATCATAAATTCCTATTCTTTCAATTCCAATAACTTCTTGCCAAATATCAACTAACTTTTGCTCATTTTTATTGCGAGGTGCAACGTAATCATTACTGAGTTCTGGTCTCGGGTATTTTAATTTGGATGAATTGACAGTTTCTAAAAAATCTAGTCCTGGTGTTTTATTGTCAGAGTTGTAATGTTTGAATACTTCCAATAAATCAGAGGTAGATATTACAACTTGAGGTATTGTATTCTCTAAAATACGGTGAAATACATCTACACCTTCATGGGGTAATATACCTTGCTTAAGATTTTCTAGCCGCAATTCTTGGAGTCGTTGTGGCAATTCTGTGTTTACTGCCATTCCAACTTCTTGCCAAGTATCCCAATTAATACTTGTAATAAATCGGTTTTGTTTTCCAGCATTACAGTGAGCATAAGCATCTAAAAAAGCATTCGCGGCACAATAATCTACCTGTCCAAATTCTGCTACGATTGAGCTATTTGATGAGACTAAAACAAATAAATCTAACTCAATATTTTTGAGAATTGTATCAATAACTACTGTTCCTTTTACCTTGGGAGTTAGAATTGTTTCTGCTTCGTCTGGAGTTTTTCGTTGAATTGCACCGCCTCCAGGAACTCCAGCAGCGTGAATAACACCATTGAGTTGGCCAAATTGTTGTTGAGCTTGAGCGATCGCACTTTGCATTTGTTCTATGTTGCTGACATCAGCAGCGATCGCTAAAACTTCTGCACCCAAATCTTCAAGTTCTTGAACTTTGCGAATCTTACAACTTGTACTATCAGCTTCATCATGAGTAGATAGCCATTGAGACCACTCATTTTTGTTGGGTAAAGCAGAACGTCCTACTAATAATAATTTTGCTTTTACAGTTTGAGCTAAGTATTCTGCCAAAACAAGTCCAATACCTCCGAGTCCACCTGTAATTAAATAAACTCCTTTTTCTCGTAGTCGAGGCTTTTCAGTTTTAGTTTTCTCAAAACGCACTGGTTCAAAACTCTGCACCCAACGATTCAAACCTCGATAAGCAATTAACTTTTCTGGGTTATCAACTGTCAATTCTAGGAGTAAATTTTTTATCAGTTTTTCTTCTTGCCAACTGCCATTTGAAGGAAGAATAACATCAATATTACGACAATTGATATTTGCATATTCTTGAGAAATAACTTTAACTGGGCCGAGCAAAGTTGCTTTTTCTGGAGAAAGTACTTCAGTTGCCGTTACTGGCTGTAAGTTGTTAGAAATAACACTAATTTCAAACTTATTAGTTGTTTCTCGTCTCCCTAAAGCTTGGGCAATAAATAATAAACTATAAAATCCCTTTATTTGGGCTAATTCTAATTTTGAAATCTTTAATTCTTGGTCAGCTACGTGTGTAACATTCCATAAATGAACTATTTTTTTTGGTAACTTATTGTGTCTGAATAATTCTTCAAATAAAACATCATAATCATGGTGGTTTTCTGGGTTGATAGTATATTCCGACTCACCTATTATGTTAAAGTTTTCAGCTAATTTTACCGTAATTACGTCTTGGTTTTGTTTTTCTAGTTGTTTTACTAATTTGATACCCAAACCGCACTCATCGAGAAATACCAAAGTGCAAGATTTTTCAGTTACTAATTCTTGGCTATCCAGTTTGGCTGGAGGTAAAGAAGGCTTCCAAAAAGGAATATAAAACCAGTCAGCTAGATCGGGTTTTTTAATGAGTGATATTGAACTATGATTATTATCTTGTTCTGGCTTTTTCGCTTCAATCCAATACCTTTGCCGTTCAAAAGGATAGGTAGGTAAAGGTAAACGATGCCGCTGTTCTTCGCTATAAAATTCTAACCAATCTATATTGACACCAAAAAACCACAACTGACCCAATGTCTGCAACAAAAAGCTAACATCTGATTGTTCGTTTTGAGGTAACGAAGTCAGTACGTGTTGTTTGGCATTGATATCTAAATGTTCTTTAGTTAATCTGCTTAAATTATGTTCCGGCCCTACCTCTAGAAAAACGCCTTCAAACTGCTCTAAAAGTTGAGATATACTCTCAGAAAATTTCACACTTTGTTGCAAATTTTGGCTCCAATAGTTGGGATTTGTCGCTTGTGCATCTGTAATCCAACTACCAGTTACATTGGAAATAAAACGAATACGTGGTGGGTTGAGTTTAACTTTTATTCCCTTGTTTGCTACAATTGCTAAGGCGTCTTCTAAAGAAAATACACCTGCGATCGCAGCTGCAACATATTCACCAATACCCTCACCAATCATAGCTTCTGGTAGCACATCCCATGACATCAATAACTCAGCCAGGGCATACTCACTTACAAATAATGCTACATCAGTAAGATTAGCTGCGGCAATTTTATCTGAGTTTGAAAACAGTAAATTGCGAATATTAAAACCAATGTGAGATTGCAGAATTTCGGCGCAATTATCTACATGTTTGCGATATGTCGCTTCAACTTCATATAATTCATGGCTGATGTTTGTATTTGGCGATCGTTGTCCAGAAAACATGAAAATTACAGGACAACGATTTGGCTGGAAATGATAGTCAAAAACACGTTCTTGGTCATGATTTTGCAGTAATTTCACAGCGTCATTCAAGTCATGGCAAACTACCATACGCCGATGGGCAAAAGCTCGACGACCTAATTTTAAAGTGTAAGCTACATCAGCTAGGTTAATATCAGGATTTTGCTGGAGGTAAGTAGCTAAATTTTCTGTAGCAGTTTCTAAGGCTGTGCTAGTTTTGGCTGATAATAATATTAATTGCCAAGGACGAGAAGCACTAGATTTTTCAATTACTGGAGCTTCTTCTAGTATTACGTGGGCGTTAGTTCCGCCAACACCAAAAGAACTTACACCTGCTCTACGAGGTAATCCGTTAGTTTTCCAGTCTGATAATTTAGTATTGACGTAGAAAGGACTGTTAGCAAAATCTATCTCTGGATTTGCTTTTTCAAAGTGTAAATTAGGGGGAATTTGTTGATGTTTTAATGCCAGGATTGTTTTAATTAAACCTGTCACACCTGCTGCTGTATCCAGATGCCCAATATTGGTTTTTACTGAACCAAGAGCACAAAAACCTTTTCGATTTGTGCTATTACGAAAAGCTTGTGTGAGAGCCTTAATTTCAATCGGATCTCCCAAGGGAGTTGCAGTTCCATGAGCTTCAACATAAGAAATAGTATCGGCTTCAACACCAGCTAAAGCAAGTGCTTCTGAAATAACTTCTCTTTGACCGTGAACGCTAGGTGCTGTAAAACCAACTTTTAAAGAGCCGTCATTATTGATAGAGGAACCTTTAATTACAGCATGAATAAAGTCTCCATCAGCAATAGCATCCTCCAATCTTTTTAACACAACAATGCCCAAGCCATCGCCAAATACAGTTCCTTTAGCGTTAGCATCAAAAGTCCGGCAATGCCCATCAGGTGAATGAAGAACTCCCTCTTGATATTGATAGCCAGATTTTTGGGGTAACTTGGCTATGGAAACACCACCAGCCAAAGCTATATCACTTTCTCCGTTGAGCAAACTTTGGCAGGCTAAGTGTACAGCTATTAATGATGTAGAGCAGTTATTCTGAACATTGATACTTGGGCCAGTAAGATTTAATTTATAAGAAGTTTGCGTGCTTAAGTTATCTTTTTCATTACCAATAAAAATATTTAAAGCATCTACTGACTCGATGATTTCTTTATTAGAAACTAAATTTGTAAATAAATAATTGCTGTTAGTGACACCAGCATAAACCCCAATTTTACCTTTATAAGATTCAGAATCATAGCCCGCAGATTCTAAAGCTTCCCAGGCAGACTCTAAAAACATCCGATGCTGCGGATCTGTGATTTCAGCTTCTCTGGGAGTATATCCAAAAAATGCAGCATCAAATAACTCGATACCTTCTATTATGCTGCCTGCTTTCACATAATTCGGGTCATTGAGTAAAGTTTGTTCTACACCCGCACCTAGCAGTTCTTCATCTGTAAAACGCGAAATTGATTCTACCCCATCTCGCAAATTTTCCCAAAACTTCTCAACATTGTTTGCCCCTGGAAACCTACCAGTTATCCCAATAATAGCTATTTCATCACTGTCATCAAAATTGTCAAATTCTTGAGAGTTATTCATCTTTTTTTCCAACAACTACATATACTCTTGCGTTCCTCTCCGCGCCTCTGCGTCTCTGCGTCAGATAAAACCCTCTCAACAATCTAATATCTCTAAATCCAGAGCAATTTGAATTTGGTCATTTAAAACTGCATCAATGTCATCTTTACTCGTCAAAGGATTAGCAATTACCGCACGCAACGCAGTTACAGAAATTTCTTTGTCTAAACAAGTAATTCTTTTTGTTGTCCGCGAAATAAAAGTACGACCAGCTTGACGTTGACTTTTTTGCAGGCGCTCATTAAATATATTAATTTGTTGATTATCACTTTCTGTTAATTGCTTTTTAGCTGCAACTTCTCGTAAAGGCTCCGGAATATAACGATAAAGAAGTAGATTGATATCTGGTTCCGATAGTAACTCAAATTCCGGCAGAGAATTGATACAATCGGCCATATATTGTGTTTTTTCAATACCTGCATCAATCAAAAATTCATAACCTTTCAAACCTATCAGATGTAGCCCAGCATGTAAAAATAATGCCATACCGGGACGAGAACCTTCTAAAGCGCGTTTTCCTAAATCGAATGAACCTTTACGCATGGTATAGCTAGCATTTTTTTCAATCACTGAAGCTAGGTATGGTTCGCGCATGAATACCATGCCAATACCCATAGGTAAATACAGCTGTTTATGTCCATCAATTGTGACTGAATCAGCGCGTTCAATACCAGCAAGTTTTTGTCGATGTTGTTCGGAAAATATTAGCGGCCCGCCCCAAGCTGCATCTACATGAAAATGAACATTTGCAGCTTGGGCGATATCTGCAATATCTGAAAGTGAGTCTATATTACCAGAATCTGTAGTACCGGCAACGCCAGCGATCGCAATAATATGTAAATTTTTGGACTGACAGTCTGCAACAGCTTGACGTAAGGCTACTAAGTCCACTTGATTGTTTTTATTAGTAGGAATTTTAATCAAACTATGCGTACCTATGCCTAATAAATCTGCTGCTTTTTCAAAAGAAAAATGCATCAATTCAGAACCAATTATTACTGCTCCTTGATAACCGTAGTAATCTAAAGCTGCTGGTAAACCTGCCTTTTCTACACCTGGAAAGCTATTTTTTGCACCCAAAGATTTATTACGAGCGCACCATAATGCGATGATGTTGGCTGCGGTACCTCCAGATACTAATATGCCTAAAGTGCTTTGGCTATTTTGGACATGCTCGCTATAAAATTCATCAGAAAAGTTATAAATTAATCGATGAATCATTGCCAAAGACTGGCGCTCGTATGGACTAAAAGCTTTGGCTGTTTCTATTTTGACAACATTCTGGTTCATTGCTGTCATCAGTTTTGCCAGAGGTCGCACAAAACTGGGCAGTGCAGAGGTCATGTGACCTATAAACCGGGGTGAAGATGTATGTATTGAATGATTAATAACATTATTTGCTAAATATTCAAGATAAGTATCAAAATTAGCAGGATTAACGGGAATTTGACTATCACCAAATATTTCTATTAATGAATTAAATTCAATATCTGAATTAGTATTAATGGCATTTAAGAAATCATCAACTAACGCGTCAGTTTCAACAGTTATCTTAGCTTCTGTAGAGACTAAGCTATTAGATGGAGCAAATAATTGCATCACTTCATTGGCGACTGCATAGTGTGGCGTTAGCTCATTCTTCAAAAAGAAATTTTGCTGAGTTTTTTCTTGTCTTTGCTGACTTAATGCCATTTTATACCCCACAAAAAATTTATGCTTTTGACTCTTTACTTTTGACTGGCTCGGCGATGATTTTGTCTGGCTTCTTTGCGACGCTTAATTGAAGCAGACCTTACTTGAGCATGGTAAGAATCTTTTTGCGAAACAACTTCTTCATCGCTACTTAAAAACTCAGCAAGGGAACTGATAGTTGGCCTTTCGTAAATGCTGATTATCGGAATATGAGTATTTAATTCTTTTTGTAACTGGGAGATAACCTCAACACCGATTAAAGAACTACCTCCCAAATCAAAGAAATTATCATAAATACCAATCTTTTCAATTCCTAAAACTTTTTGCCAAGCTTTAGCAACTATTTGCTCTACCTTATTACTAGCTGGAACGTAATCGTTTTGTAAGTTTCTTCTGGAATGGAACGATAAAGCATCTGCATTATTTTGTAAAAATTGTCGTTTTATCCATTGCTCAATTCTGGGTTGTAATTCTCCCGCAGAAACAACAATCTGAGGAGTTTTAGTTAAACATAATACACGTCTAAAGACATCTATACCTTCCTTCCATGTCATGCGTAATTTTTCTAAAGCTACTCCCACAGTTAGGTCTTCAATATCACCATCTTCAGATTGCCAAGTATCCCAGTTCACACTAATACAAGGAAACAAATTTGTTTGGTTGTACTTGTGAGCATAAGCATCCATAAAAATGTTAGCAGCAGAATAGGAAGTTAACCCCAAACCTCCTAAAACAGATGATGAGGAAGATGTGAATAAACAAAAATCTAGCTTTTGACCTTGCAAAACTTTCTCTAAAACAAATAGCCCATATACTTTAGGACTAAATTGTGCTTGACTTTGAGCTTTAGAACTTTCTTCAATAGTGTAATACGCATCGTCATTAATTCCGGCTGTGTGGATGACACCATGAATTTCAGTAAAGCGCTGTTTAGCTAATTCTATAGCTTTTTGCATTTGTTGTTCGTTAGCTACATCAGCACTAATCGCTTCAACCTCAGCACCTAACTCCTCAAGCATCATCACTTTTTTCAGCTTTTGGCTAACTTCATTAGATTCATCATGAGTTAGTAGCCATTCAGACCATTGATGTCTTTCTGGTAAGCCTTTTCTACCAATTAAAATTAACTTAGCCTGCACTGTTTTTGCTAAGTATTCTGACATTGCTAAACCAATGCGACCAAGACCGCCAGTGATTAGGTAAACACCACCTTTTATTAACTTACTTTTGCTGGTAATACTCTCATCTAAACGTACAGCTTCATAAGTTTTAATCCAGCGATGATTGCCGCGATAAGCAATTATGTTATCGGTTATGGGTGCTGTAAATTCTGTCAGCAGCGAGTTTATTAGTGTTGGTGATGGCTTAGTTTTAGAGTCTGCAAGTACGATATCAAAGCAGCAGCAAGTTATATTGAGATATTCTTGTGGAATTACATTGCATGGGCCCAATATAGTTGCTTTCTCAGGACACAAATTCTCGCTACCAGTGACATCATGTAGATTGCTGGTGACAACCATCAACCTTATTGGGTCAATGATATTTTGTTTTGCCAAGGCTTGTGCTAAAAACAGCAGACTATCAAAACCGAGATTTTGACAATCTTCAAAAAACTGATATTGTGTTTGTGGGTCTAGCTCTTGACTGGGTAAAATATCGTTAGGAGTTACGCTCCAAAAATGCGCGATCGCTTGAATAATCCAATCCTGTTCTTGCAGTGCTTTAAATAAACTATCATAGTCATCCCTTTGTTGGGGATTAATTACATAATTACAGTCATTAAGTTTAGCAAATTTATCTCCTGCCCTGACAAAAATTACATCTTGATTTTGTTCTTTGAGTCGTTCGGCAATTTCTGTTCCGACTCCATAGCTATCAACAAAAATTAACCAAGATGACTTTTCTTGTAGCAGTTTTTCCCCTTGAATAAGTTCAACTGGTGTCGATTCTTTCCAGCGAGGAACATAGAACCAGTCAGCAATATCTGGCTTTTTATCTGATTTTTTTGGCGACATCATTGCCAAAGTTGCATTTCTATTTACCTCAATCCAATAACGCTGGCGCTCAAAGGGATAAGTAGGTAAAGGTAGACGATGACGTTTTTCATTTGCATAAAAACCAGACCAATCAATTTGAATTCCTACTAACCAAAGCCTACCCAAGGTATTAAGTAAAAATTCTACATCTGATTGTTGCTCTTGAGGATGCCGTATAGAAGTTAATGTTACTACATCTGTCTGATGTTGTTTTGCCAAACTACTTAGCGTCCGTCCCGGACCGACTTCCAACAATACTTGCTCTGGCTGTTTCAATAATTGAGAAATTCCTAAGCCAAAGCGTACTGGCTGCCTTAAATGCCTTGCCCAATATTTAGGATCTGTTGCTTCAGTGGCAGTAATCCAAGTTCCGCTAACATTGGATATAAAAGGAATTTTTGGAGTATTAAGCTTTACTTTTTCTAACGACTGAATGAAAGTCTCAATGATGGGTGACATCATTTCAGAATGAAAGGCATGAGATGTATGTAAACGCCTACAATTTATGCCTATTTGTTGTAGTTTTTCTTGCAATTTATCTATTGCTGTGTGTGAACCAGACACTACACAAGAAGAAGGTGCGTTAATCGCAGCTAAAGAAATTCCTTTTTCTAGAAATTGTTGTATTTTTTGTTCTGTAAGCTGAACCGAAAGCATAGTACCACCAGGTAACTCTTGCATGAGTTTTCCTCGTCTTACTACTATCTTCAAGACATCTTCTAAAGTAAAAACTCCGGCTATAGTTGCAGCTACATACTCTCCAATACTATGACCAATCATCGCTTCCGGACGCACGCCCCAAGACATCCACAACTTGGTCATGGCATATTCAATTACAAACAATGCTGGTTGAGTAATTGCTGTTTGTTGTAATTTTTGTGTTGCTTCTGGAACTTTTTCTTCGCTGGGATAAAGAACTGTACGTAAGTCTATTTGCAAGTCAGATTTTATGAGTTCGCAGCAGTAATCCACTTGCTCTCTAAATACGCTTTCATTTTCATATAATTCTCGACCCATATTTACATATTGCGAACCTTGTCCGGAAAACATAAATACAACCGAACGATTACAAGGTTCTTGATAATAAGTGAAAGCTCTTTGAGGGTCTTGCAATGCATTAATTGCATCTTCTTGATTTTGACAAACTACCATTCGGCGATGGTTCAAAGTCCAACGGCCTACTTGTAAAGTATGAGCAACATCAGCAAGATTTAAATCTGGATGCTTTTGTAGATGATTAGCGAGGTTTTCTGTAGCAGTTTGTAGTGCTGTATTCGTCTTAGCTGAAAGTACCAGCAATTGATACTTTCTCCTCTGCTCCTCTGCTCCTCTGCTTCCCTGCTGCGTTGGAGCTTCTTCTAAAATTACGTGGGCATTTGTTCCACCAAAACCAAAGGAACTAACACCCGCACGGCGAGGATTACCGTTAGTTTTCCACTCTGATAATTGATTATTTACATAAAAGGGACTGTTAGCAAAATCAATTTGAGGCGATGGTTCTTCAAAGTTTAAACTAGGAGGAATTTGTTTATTTTTTAAGGCTAAAACAGTTTTAATTAAACCTGCTACACCGGCAGTTGAATCTAAATGTCCAATATTGGTTTTTACAGAACCAATGGCACAAAATCCTTTTTTCTGAGTTTTGGTACGAAAAGCTTGTGTTAACGCAGCAATTTCAACGGGGTCACCTAAAGAAGTTCCGGTTCCATGTGCTTCAATATAACTAATAGTTTCAGGTTCAACTTCAGCCATCACCTGAGCTGCTCTAATTACTTTCGCTTGACCATTGACGCTGGGTGCGGTGTAGCTAACTTTATCTGAGCCATCATTATTAATAGCAGAGCCTTTGATAATAGCATGGATGCAATCTCCATCTGCGATCGCTTCTTCTAATCGTTTTAAAACTACAAGACCTAAACCTCTTCCTTTGACGGTTCCCGCAGCCTTAGCATCAAAAGCACGGCAATGTCCGTCAGGAGATTCAATTCCTCCCTCTTGATATAAATAACCGTCTGCTGTTGATATTGAAACTCCTCCTGCTAAAGCAATATCGCACTCACCACTGAGCAAACTTTGACAAGCTAAATGTACGGCAACTAACGAACTCGAACAAGTAGTTTGAACCGCATAACTTGGCCCCTGCAAATTTAATTTATAAGAAACAAGGGTAGTAACATAATCTGGAGAAGTTCCTTTTTCTATTTGCTTATCGCCCACAGAGGCTATGAGATCGTAATTAGAATAAATATTCAGTAGATAACTACCAAAACTGGTACCAGCGTAAACTCCAATAGGTTTTTTATATATCTGTGAACTATAACCAGCATCCTCAAGTGCTTTCCATGAATACTCTAAGAAAAAACGCAGTGAAGGCTCCATAACTTCAGCTTCTCTAGGGCTAAAATCGAAGAATGAAGCATCAAACAAATCTATACCTTCGACTCGACCTTCTGCTTTCACATAATTCGGGTCATTTAGTAAGGCTGCATCTACACCTAAGTCTTTTAATTCTTGGTCGGTAAATCTATGAATCGACTCTACTCCATCTCGGAGATTTTGCCAAAATTGCTCTATGTTTTGAGCTTCTGGGAAACAGCCACTCATACCAATAATAGCTATTTCCAGACCAGTTGTATTATTGAAATATCCTGAATCTTCCATAATTAATTTGGCTGTTTGCCGTTACACATTCTGTTGTCTCTTTTGTAAGAAGCGTTGTTTTAATCTAGCTTTTCCAGCTTCTAGCTGTTCGTTTAATTCATTGCTTTGGTTTTCAAAGTTATCATCTTCTTCTTGGCTAAAATATCGGGATATAGAACTGATTGTTGGATATTTAAACAGGTCAGTTATTGCTAAGTCTGGTTTAAAAATTTCTCGTAGTTTGCTGTAAACCTGAAGCACATTTAGCGAATGACCGCCAAGGTCAAAAAAGTTATCTTGAATGCCGACTTTCTCCACCTTGAGAATTTTTTGCCAAATATCAGCAATTGTGTGTTCCATCTCATTTCGCGGCAATACATAAGCTGTTTCTAGTACTGGGCGAAGATTATCTGGTTTTGGTAAAGCTTTCCGGTCCACCTTACCGCTAGGTGCTAGAGGCAGATTTTCTAGCATCACAAAGGCAGAAGGTAACATGTGATCTGGTAATTTCTCTTTTAAAAAACTACGCAATTCACTAATACTAGGAACTGGCTCTATTTTGGCAACTACATAGGCAACAATTAGCAAGTTACCTGGTTCATCTTCTTGAACTATTATGACATTTTCGCGTACATTAGGGTGCTGATTTAAAAATGTTTCAATTTCACCAAGTTCAACTCGAAAACCACGAATTTTTACTTGATGGTCAATGCGTCCAAGGAATTCCATATTTCCATCAGCCAGCCACCTACCTAAATCTCCGGTTTTATAGATTAAATCCTGGCGATTTGGTGGTAGCTTTTTCCGAATATCTGGAAAAGGGTTAGGAACAAAACTTAAATTAGTTTTTTCTTGATTTTTCCAGTACCCCGCACCGACACCAATTCCGGATACACAAATTTCACCTGGAGCGCCAATAGGTAATAGTTGCATTTGCTCATCTAGAATGTAGAGATTCAAGTTAGCTAATGGTTTACCAATTGGTACTGTTCGCTGATTTTCACCAAAAGGCTGGTTAACAATAAATTGAGTAATATCATCAGCAGCTTCGGTAGGGCCATAAGCGTTAACAATTTTGATTTCAGGATATATCTGGAGCCACTTATTTACCCAACTTACCGATACTGGTTCTCCCACAACCATCATCCATTTCAAATCGGGTAATTCTCTTTCATGAATTCCTAGCTGAGAAGTATATTCCAGTAAGCCACCAAATAATGCAGGTACTAATTCAACAACTGTAATTTTTTGTGATTTTAGCGCCTTAAATAGTTTATCAGGAATTCCAACAGTTTCTACATCTACTATTACTGTTTTGCCACCAATTAAAAGCGGTGCTAAAAATTGCCAAACAGAAATATCTGTTGAAGAAGGAGCGCTTTGGAGAAAATAAAATTCTTCTGTTAACTGCAACTCATCAAATTGAGCATAAATATGATTAATTGCACCATCATGTCTGACAATTGCCCCTTTTGGTAATCCTGTAGACCCAGAAGTATACAGCATATAAGCTGGGTCAGCAGCATCATTGATAGGTTCTATATTATCATTAGGCAGATGTTCAAAGTCTAACTTATTATATATCTTTAATTCTGGGCGCTCAGCAACCAATGTCTGATCGGGAATCAAGCTATCCAAACAAATAATAGACGAGATCTGCGAACAATCTTCTGTTAAATCTGATAAAACATTCAATAACGAAGAATCTGTAAATAAAAACCTCACTTCGCTATTAGCTAGCATATATTTAATGCGATTCGGTGGGTAAGTACTATCAATGGGTACATAAGCTCCACCTGCTTTGTAGATAGCAAGGATAGCAATGAGGAAATTAATATCGCGGTCTTTGAAAATTCCTACAAACTCTCCTTGATTAAGTCCTAATTTCCTTAATAATCTCGCTAATTGATTAGCTTTATGATTTAGCTCTTGATAAGTTAATTGAGTTTGTTCGTGAACTACAGCTATGTTGTTTTGAGTCTGAGATACTTGGTTTTCAAATAATTGATTTATTGTCTGTTCGACCGGATACTCTTTAGTATTGTTGTTGTAGTCTTGTAATAATTTGTATCTATCAGAGTCTTTTAATAAAACAACATCAGAAATTTTAATATCAACTTTATTCAGGCAACTTTCTAGAACATTGACATAACATCTGCTCATCAATTTAATATTTTCATCTTGAAACAGATGTTCGCTATATTCTATATCAACACTAATACTTTCACCATTAAGCGTAAAAGAAACTGTAATGTCATTATTGAGTTGGTTTAACTGGCTTCTCTGATGGATATTTTCTAGTAAAACTACTATATCAAAAATTGGACAACGATTAGGAGTTGTTGGTATTTCTAATAATTTAATTAATTCATTAAAATTATAATTTTGATGACTATAAGCAGCTACAGTAGTATCTTTTACCTGTAAAAGAAAATCTTTGAATGAAAGCTCAGGCGTAACTTTAGTACGCAAAGGAATTACTTTGCTATTTACGTCATCTGTTCCAATTTTTTCATATACTGGTATGCCAACGATAACATCATTGTTTCGCGTATATTTTGGTAGCAATATTTTCAAGGCAGATAAAAGTATTAAATAAATTGAAAAATAAGAATTTTTCCCAAGTTTAATAATTGCTTGAGATAAATCATTTGATAAATCAAATGTCAGAGATTTTTTACTACCGCTAGGGAATAAAGGTCTTACATAGTCCAGCATTAAATTTGTTTCTGGCAATTCTCCTGATAGTTTATTTATCCAATAAATTTTTTCAGAGAATGTGTTATGCGAGTGTAGATGTAAAACCATAATCTTTTCCTGATAATCAATTGCTTGACGAATTAACTACTATGTAAATCTAATTAGATATACAATCATCAAAGGCTGCTTTGATAATTGAACAACCCTTTTGCAAGCTGGACATATCAATTATTAGAGGTGGCAGAATTTTAATTACGCTATCATTTCTGCCTGCTTTTTCAATGATTAACCCTAGTTCAAAACAACGCGATGTGATACGTTGAGATAAAGTGCGATCGCCAAAATTTTTCACATCAATTCCCCAAATCATTCCAATTCCACGAATTGCAATTTTTTCACTAATTGATGCTATCTCGCGAGTGAGAAAATTTTTCAAAAAAAGCTCTTTAGCTTTTACATCTTGTTCAAAATCATAACTTTCTCGATACTCTAGAGCCGCTGTGGCTCCAATAAATGCTAATTGATTTCCTCTAAAAGTACCGTTATGTTCGCCCGGTTCCCAGATATCGAACTCTGGCTTAATTAATAATAGCGACATGGGAAACCCATATCCACTAATTGATTTAGATAGTACTACCATATCGGGAACGATATCTGCTCTTTCAAAAGAAAAGAAAGACCCCGTTCGGCCGCAACCAACTTGAATATCATCGCAGATTAATAAAATATCATTCTCATCACACAACTTTCTTAATCTTTGCATCCAATCAATGGGAGCTACAATAACTCCACCTTCTGCTTGCACTGTTTCAAAGATTATTGCTGCTGGTTTTTCAATTCCGGAATTAACATCATTTAAAACTGATTCTATATATTCTATTGTGTCAAAACTTTCCATAAATCCATAAGGATAAGGCATAAATGTTACATTGCTTGATGTCCCAATTGCGCCTGCTCGGATTCCGATATTACCACTAATTGCTAAACTACCCAAAGTCATTCCATGATATGCTCCCATGAAGGAGAAAATACCCGATCTTTTTTTAACTTTTCTAGCTAACTTTAAAGCAGCTTCTACTGCATTTGTTCCTGTTGGACCACAAAATTGAATGCGATAATCTAGTTTTTTTGAACTAAGTACTACTTCATCAAACTTCGCTAAAAACTTTTCTTTAGCCGAAGTATACATATCTAGCCCATGTGCAATTCCATCAGCATCTAAATATGAAATAACCCTTTGTTTTATATAGTCATGGTTATGTCCATAATTTAAAGCTCCTGCTCCGGCAAAAAAATCAATATATTCTTTCCCTGATTCCGAATAAATTATAGAACCTTTAGCTCTATGAAAGATATCCGGAAAATTATGACAATAGCTTCTGACGTTGGATTCACGCTTTTCAAATATATTCATGAGTTTCCTGGATTTGAATTACAAACTGAGCGTGTACTTTTTAAGAAACATAATTGAGGTAAGATTTATAGAATTTAAAAATTATCTGAGGAGGTACTTTAAATACTAAACCCATCGTTAACAACCAGTTATAGTATAAATTTTGAATTGGCATCCCTTTTTTAATAGCTGCTAGGGCACTAAGTGAAGTTTTTTGAGTATGCCAATCGATATTAAAAGATATTGACATATCTAAACTTCTAACATGATGCAGTGTTCCAGGAGGCATATATAAAATCTCTCCAGGATTGACAATAAATGTAATCGGTCTGGCATTTTTATAGTTAGGGTATTGATTGAAATCTGGATTTTCTGGATTAACACGAAACCATCTCCAGCCTTGGCGATAACAATATTTGGCGTCTTCAGGTAATAAGATGGTAAATTGTTTGCGTCCGGCAATTTGAAAAAAAATATTGTTAGTTAAAAGGCAATCAAAATGTAGTGGTGTAATACTGTTAGAAGAGCCTAAGAAAAACTGGCAGTAACGCCACCACTTGTACCAATACCATTTTGGTAAATATTCAATCGGAAATGGTTTAACGTCTTCTATTAGTGAAGGTATTAAGCTAAATAAAGGTAGGTCATGGCAATATGGCGGTCGAGAATTATTTTCAGGATCTTTTTCATAATTTTCTATTAATTCTATATATTTTTTCATTGTCAGGCGACATATCTCAATTTGTTTATTGCTAAATTTTTTGGCATAAATATTTAGATCTGGAGATAAATTTTTGAAGTTTTTTAAAGACCATCCATCAAAGGCACTCCAGTTAGAAATTACTCCAGAGATTATTACTGGTTTACCTAGTTCAACATAATTTTTTGTGAATTCATCACTGGAAATTTTATATCTTCTTTCTATTGCAGATGAAACAATCATGTTTTAATCCTTTAAAACGTTGCAGCTAATTCCCAATCAAATGATGCTTCTTTTTCTAAAGCAGTTAATATTTGTTGTTGTTGTGGTGTCGAAAGTGATAGTTCTTTGATTCGAATATCAGGATGATTAATTATTTCTTGTAAAAGTACTTGAAAATCCCTAATTATCCCAGTAATGGTAACAATATCAAATCTAGAAGTATTGTATGAAATTGCTACTATAATTTCTGATTCTGGATAGATAACTAAATTCAAAGGGTAGTTGTTTCTATAATAAGTTCCAGTCGGTTCAAACTCTATATCTCCTTTCCAATTTCTGACAAATTGACTGACTGGAAGGTTCTCAACCACAACAATTGTTTCAAACAATGGTAAATTTCGGGGTACTTCACTCCAGCCTTGAATTTGTGTTAGTGGAGTATATTCATGATGACGTGCTTCTACTAATTGAGTCTGAAAATCTTGTAGCCATGACAATAATTTTTGGTCAGTATTTAACTTGACATTAATTGGTAAGGTATTTATAAACATACCAACCATTGAATGTACATCGGCTAAGTCTACTGGTCTTCCTGTAACAGTACATCCATAGATGATGTTGTCACGACAAGTATAACGACTCAGAAGAATAGACCAGATTCCATGAACTAATGTGGCAAGAGTTAGACGATTTTTTGTAGCAAAAGATAGCAGTGATTTTGTAGTTGCTTCTGATAATTGAATTTTTTCTTCGTCGTACCTTTCTTTTTGGTCAGACAGTTGATTATTTTCTATGTAAGTTAAGGGAGTTGGCGCTTTTACTCCTTGTAGTGCTTGCCGCCAATAACTTTCGGTCTTAGCTATGTTCTGTTGCTGTAACCAGTCGATATAATTCCTAAAAGGACGCGCTGGTGGTAAGTTAGCTTGTTTAGATTCACAAAGTGCTGCGTAAATTTGTAGGCATTCTTCTAATATTATTGGAGTTGTCCAGCCGTCTATAATTATATGGTGATTGCTCCAAATAAATTCATAGCAATTATCAGCAAGACGAATTAGCGATAGACGCATTAAACATGGTTGGGAAAAGTCAAAACATAATTGGCGATCGCTCTCTAAAAATAACTTCAATTTCTTTTGTTGTTCTGCTTGCTCAGCACCACGCCAATCATATTGATTTAGATTAATTTTTACTTGTTTATAGACAACTTGTAATGGATTATCAATGTCTTCCCAATAAAATCCTGTACGCAAAATAGTATGTCTATCTACTACTTGCTGCCATGCTTGTTCAAAAGCCTCTATATTTGGATGACCATGTAAAGTTAAGGTATGGTGAAAGAAATATAACGCTGATTCTCTTGCATACAAACAATGGAAAAGCATCCCCTTTTGGACAGGTGTAAGTTCATATATATCTTCTACATTTTCTGGTTTCATTATGCTTTTTTCTCACCTAATCGGTTGATTTTTGCGAACAATTTGTCTAAGTCTTGTTGGCTCAAGTTAGCTCTGGGAAAATCAGAGGGTGTATATTTTTCTGCTGACAATGGCTGACACTCACGATGCTGAGTGGGTGTAGGATAAATTTCTGCATCTCTGGAATCATTTTGAGTTTGCTTGGTCTCGTTTAAATTTGCTGCTGTTACTATTTCAGCAATAGTCTGGTGCAGAAACATTTGTTGAGAAGTTAGCTTTAGACCTAATTGATTAGCTTTGGCAACAATTTGAATTGTCATAATCGAATCTCCTGCCAACTCAAAAAAGTTGTCATGAATACCGACCTTTTCAATTCCTAGAAATTGTTGCCAAATATTAGCTAGGGTCTGCTCAACTTCGTTACGAGGGGCAACATAAGCATTTGCCAAGTTTGGACGTGGATGGCTGAGTTGGTCAGAATTTGTTTTTGATGTTTCTGATAAAAGCCCTAAATCTTGGTCTAGATAATTGAAAGAATTGTTCTGTTCAATTATTTTTTGAAAGTCTTGGGTTGAGACAACAACACGAGGCAAATTACTTAACAAAATACGATTAAAAGCTTCAGCACCTTCTTGAGGTAGTATTCCTTTTTTGATTTCTTCTTCACGTTGCAGCTTTAATTGTTCTGGTAGTGTTGTCTCTACTGCCATTCCTACTTCTTGCCAAGTATCCCAGTTGATTGACACTGTGAATTCGTCAAATTGAGAAGTACGATAATTTGCATAAACATCTAGAAATGCATTAGCAGCACAATAATCTACCTGTCCAAATTCACTTAAGATAGAACTTTGGGAAGAACAAAGCACCAAGAAATCTAAAGTAATATTTTTTAATTTTAAAATATTTTCTAATACTAATGTGCCCTTGACTTTTGGTGCTAAGACACTGTTTGCTATATCCTCTGTTTTGAGTTGAATCATGCCACCGCCAGCAATACCCGCTGCATGGATGACACCATTAATTTGACCAAATTTTTCTAAAGCTTCAGTAATGGCTACCTGCATTTCTTCGTAGCTGGCGACATCGGCGCTTTTAACCTCAACTTCTGACCCCAATTTCTCAAGTGCCAGCATTTTTTGAATCTTGCGGCTAACACTATCTTGACTATCATGAGTTTCTAGCCATTGTTGCCACTGCCATCGCTCTGGTAATCCCTTTCTACCAATTAAAATTAACTTAGCTTGTACTGTCTTCGCTAAATGTTCTGCCAGCACCAACCCTATACCGCCAAGTCCACCAGTAATTAAGTAAACTCCTGCTTTTTTTAACTTAGTTTTACCTGGGATATTTTCATCTAGACGGACTGTTTCAAAGGTTTGAACCCAGCGACTACATCCACGGTAAGCAACTATATTCTCAGTTTCCTGTGTTGTTAGCTCTGTAATCAGATAGTCTACAAATTTTTGTGTTGGTGAAATTTTAGCCGCAGTAATTAGTACATCAATTATAGAGGAATTAATGTTTGGATATTCTTTCGGAATTACCTTACAAGCCCCTAATATCGTTGCCTTTTCTGGGCATAACTTTTCCTCACCGATAACATTATATAGATTATTAGTTACAACCCTCAACTTCAGAGAATCGCTGATATTTTGCTTTCCCAATGCCTGCATCAAATACAACAAACTCCAAAAGCCAAGATTTTGACAATTCTCAAAAGTTAGTAAAGTATCATTTGGTGTAATGCTCCAAAAATGAGCGATCGCATTTGGAATCAAACTCTGTTTTTGGAGTACTTCTAACAAAGTATCGTAATCATTTTTTTGCTGGGTGTTAATAGTATATGTATATTTGTCTATCTGAGTAAATTTATCTGCAATCCTAACTGTGATAATATTTTGGCTTTGCTGTTCTAGTCGTTTGGCAACTGCGCTTCCAATTCCATAATCATCGATAAAAATTAACCAGCAGGTATTTTTTTCAGTTGCTTTTAACAATCCAATTGGTGTAGATTGTTTCCAGATAGGGACATAAAACCAATCAGCAATATTGGGCTTTTTAATTAATGATTTTGTGCTTATTGTTGATAACGCAGTTTCAGAATCAGCCTCAATCCAATAACGTTGGCGTTCAAAAGGATAAGTAGGCAAAGGAATATGTTTGCGTTGTTCGTAAGCATAAAAGCCTGTCCAATTTATTGGTAATCCTGTTAACCAAAGTCGAGAGAGAGTATTAAGCAAAAATACCACATCAGAAACTTGCTCTTGGGGATGCCGCAGGGAAGTTAATACCACAGTTTGTGAAGCTAACTGTCGTTTGGCTAGGGTAGTTAATGTGCGTCCTGGCCCGATTTCTAAAAATATTCGCTCTGGTTGTTGCAGGAGTTCGGCGATTCCCTCATTAAACAATACCGCTTGCCGTAAATGTCTAGCCCAGTAGTCAGGGTCAGTTGCTTGCTCTGCTGTAATCCAAGTTCCGGTCACATTAGATACAAAAGGAATTTGAGGTGATTTCAAATTGACTTCTTTAACGTGTCGTACAAATAGCTCTAAAATCGGCTCCATCATCTGAGAATGGAAAGCATGAGATGTATGCAGACGGCGGCAATCTATACCTTGCTCAGTCAAATGATTTTGTAATGTTTCTATCGCATCTGTAGCACCAGAAACTACACAAAGAGAGGGTGCATTACTCGCAGCTAAAGAAAGTTCTGAACCCAACATTGGTTGTATTTCTTGAGCAGAAATCGAAACAGAAAGCATCGATCCAGCTTCGAGTTTTTGCATTAATTGTCCGCGAATTGCGACTAAAGTTAGTGCCTCTTCTAAAGAAAAAACACCAGAAATACAAGCCGCTACATACTCGCCGATGCTGTGACCAATCATCGCTTGCGGATGCACACCCCATGACATCCAAAGTTTAGCCAGGGCATATTCAATTACAAATAATGCAGGTTGTGTTAAGGAAGTTTGTTGGAGTTTTTCTTTTGTAATTTCTAATGTTGTGGGATAAAGTATATCTTTGAGGTCTAACTTTAAATGTGGTTTCAAAAATTCACAGCAATCATCAACTTGTTCCCGAAAAATAGATTCTGTTTCATATAATTCCCGTCCCATATTTACATACTGCGCTCCCTGTCCCGGAAACATAAATACAATTGGATGGTTACGGGTTTCGGAACAGCTATTAAAAATTCCTTGTTTATCTGGCGCTGTTAGTATTTTGATAGCGTCGGAAATATCGTGACACAACAACACTCGACGGTGGTTAAAATTTCGGCGACCAACCTGCAAAGTATAAGCTACATCAGCAAGATTAATTTGAGGATGCTGTGCCA
Source organism: Nostoc sp. CCY 9925 (assembly GCF_963920935.1). NCBI lineage: Bacteria > Bacillati > Cyanobacteriota > Cyanophyceae > Nostocales > Nostocaceae > Nostoc > Nostoc sp. CCY 9925. Next base: position 123,482 of record NZ_CAWUDO010000010.1, read on the forward strand.
AATAATTAGCAAGATTAATTGTAGCAGATTCCAATGCTGTTGGAGTTTTGGCAGAGATAGGCAACAAATGCCAGGGACGAGAAACACTTCCTTGGGTTGCAAAAATTGGAGCTTCTTCTAAAATTACATGGGCATTAGTACCACCAATACCAAAAGAACTAACTCCTGCACGTCTAGGATATTTTTCTGCTTTCCATTCCGAAAGCTTATTGTTGACATAAAAAGGACTGTTGGCGAAATCAATTTGAGGATTTGGTTCCTCAAAATGCAAGCTGGGAGGAATTTGTTTGTGTTTTAGAGCTAAAACTGTTTTAATTAAACCTGCAACACCGGCAGCTGCATCTAAGTGACCAATATTTGTTTTTAAAGAACCAATTGCACAGAAGTTTCTATTTTTTGTACTGCTTTGAAATGCTTGGGTTAGTGCAGCAATTTCAATTGGATCTCCTAAGGCAGTTCCTGTTCCATGAGCTTCAATATAAGTGATTGTTTCTGGCTCTATTTCTGCAACAACTTGAGCCGTTTTAATAACTTTAGCTTGACCTTCTATCCGGGGTGCTGTGTAGCTAACTTTGTTTGAACCGTCATTATTGATAGCAGAACCTTTAATTACAGCATGAATAAAATCTCCATCATTTAAGGTATCTTCTAATCTTTTTAAAACAACAATTCCTATACCTTCTCCACTTACAGTTCCCTGTGCTTTAGCATCAAAAGCGCGGCAATGTCCGTCAGGAGATTTAATACCTCCCTCTTTATATAAATAGCCAGCTTTTCTTGATGCGCCGATAGAAACGCCACCAACCAAAGCAATATCACATTCACCGTTGAGCAAACTTTGGCAAGCTAAATGTACCGCGACTAATGAGGTTGAGCAAGCTGTTTGAACTGCATAACTAGGCCCTGTTAAATTAAGTTTGTAAGAAGTACGTGTAGCCAGGTAATCTTTATCGGCAGCAATTGTTAGTTGATGTTCATCTATTGAGTTTTTAATATTTTGATTAAAATAAATGTTTAGTAAATAACCGCTTAAGTTAGAACCAGCAAAAACACCTATGGAACCGTTATAGGTTTCAGAATTATACCCTGCGTTTTCCAATGCTTCCCAAGCACACTCTAAAAAAATCCGGTGTTGGGGATCGGTCATTTCTGCATCTCTGGGATTAAAGCCAAAAAAGGCAGCATCAAAAAGTTCTGCATCTTCTAGGACAGCATTGGCTTTTACATAATTGGGATTACTCAGAAGTGCTGGGTCTACTCCTGATGCCAATAATTCCTCGTCACTAAAAAAAGAAATTGATTTTACACCATTTTGGAGATTATACCAAAATTCATCCAGATTTTTTGCCCCAGGAAATCTGCCTGTTAATCCAATAATTGCAATTTCTGAACCGTTAGTAGAGTATGTTTCGGTTGGAATATTCATGATTTATAAATTCCTTAATTATTTTCAACTGATTTAATTTTTTGCAAACGTTTTCTTTGTTGCGCTTTACCAGCTGAAATTTTCTCTGTTTGGATATCAGTTTCCTGTAAAAATGCTGTTTGATTTGCAGATGAACTTAAATACTCTGCTAAAGAATTGATGGTGGGATATCTAAACAAATCAAGGGTTGATAGTTCTACTTTTAATATTTCTTGCAATTGGCTGTGAACTGTAACTAAAAGTAATGAATGACCACCAATTTCAAAGAAATTATCGTGAATGCCTATCTTTTCCAGATTCAAAGCTTTCTGCCAAACAGAGGCTATTGTCTTTTCTACCTCAGTTTGTGGTACTACATAAGCAACTTCTAATTCTGGGCGTAGAGCATCTAGCGTTGGCAATGCTTGACGGTCTACTTTGCCATTAGATGTTAGTGGAAACGCTTCTAGTATCATAAATGCTGTTGGTACCATGTGGTCAAGCAATTTATTTTGTAAGAAGCGCCGCAGCTCAGGGATAGTTAGTGTTTTGTTTGGATGAAGAGTTATATAAGCTATTAAATTGTGATTTCCTGGTTTATGCTCTCGAACGATCGCTACACTTGCAGATACTGATGGATGTTGATTGATAACGGCTTCAATTTCTCCTAATTCAACACGGAAACCCCGGATTTTTATTTGGTTATCAATTCTACCGATATACTCAATATCTCCACTCGGTAAAAAGCGAACTAAATCGCCTGTTTTGTAAAGGCGATCGCCTTCTTGTTTACTAAAGGGATTAGGAATAAATTTCAGCGCAGTTAATTCAGGTTGATTTAAATAACCCCTAGCTAATCCCAGTCCGCCAATATGCAATTCACCCGCTACACCTGTTGGTACTGGTTGCAAATATTGGTCTAAAATGTACAACTGAGTATTAGCGATCGGCTTACCAATGGGTATGGAACCTGAAGTATGTTTTCCTATTGGAACTTGATAAATACAGCAACCTACCACCGTTTCTGTAGGGCCATATTCGTTTACTAATATCGTATCTGGGGCTACATCTTGCCAGAAAGTAATGCTTTCGGCTAATAAATTTTCCCCACCAATAATAAACGCTCTTGTTTTATTTGCTATCTCTTCTTTAGATAACTGTTGTTTCAGCAAATCCAAGTGCGCGGGGGTTATTTTCACTAAACTTAAATTCGAGCTTTTATTTAAAGCTTGAGAAAGTGTTTCAATTCCTTGTTCTTCTGATAATAATTCTGCTGTGCGACCAACTAATAAAGGCGATAATAGACTGGTGATGGTTAAGTCAAAACCCAGAGGTGAGTGGACTACAGTTCCTACTCCTTGTTCTACTGTATATCTTTGAGTAGCCCAACAGAGGTAATTAACTAATCCTTGATGGTGAATTAGAGTTCCTTTAGGTTTACCAGTGGAACCAGAAGTGTAAATAACATAAGCTAAATTTAATGCGGTTGTCGTAGTAATTGGATTTTCAATTTTTTGCTGATTTAAAGTTTCCCAATTGCTATCAATACAAATTACTTTTGTTTCATTTGTAGCTAAATCTGCCATTAAATGCTGTTGAGTCAATAGCACTGGCATCTCAGAATCTTTTAAGATAAAAGCTTTTCTTTCTAAAGGATAGTTAGGGTCAATCGGCACATAAGCACCACCCGCTTTTAATATACCTAAAAGCGCAATTAAGATTAAGGGCGATGCCTGCGGCAAGGTCTTCGACCAACGCTCTACACAAATACCTACCATTACATCAGGTTTCACACCTAATTTTTGTAGGTAATGAGCTAGCTGGTTAGCACGATTATTTAATTCTTGATAGGTAAATTGCTGATTTTTATAAACAACAGCAATGTTGTCTGGTGTGCGTTCTACTTGTTCTGCAAAAAGTTGATGAAAACATTTATTTGCTGGGAAAGCGGTTTGTGTATTATTAAACTCAACTAAAAGTTTTTGTCGTTCAATGTCGCTGAGTATTTCTAATTCACTTAGCAGTGCATCTGGATAGTTAATTACATTTTCCAAAAGAGTAGAAAATTGTCCAGATAAGCGTTCGATATCTTCTGGTAAAAATAATTCTGAATCATAGTGCCATTCAGCGTGAAGAGAGTTTTCTGTACGGTTAAATGATAATTTAACTTTGAACTTGTCAAAACAAGCATATTGCTCTAATAGAGAAAAATTAACCGCATTTGTAGCCAAAATTTCAGAATTTTGCTCTATAAACTCGAAACAGAAGGGTAAGAAAGGTATATCATCCAACCCTGAAAATAATTCCCAATTAAAACAATCTTGCCATTCATAAGCTTGATTTTGAGCTAAAGTAATTTGCTCTAAAGCTTCGCTAAACTTTAAATTAGCTTGGAAATGGCAATCCACTGGCACATATTTGGCAAGTAGTCCCAGCATTTCTTGGAGTTCTTCTTCCGATCTACCATCGCAGTGAGTACCAACAACCATATTTGGTACATTGGTTAAACGCCATAATAGTGTTTGCCAACATGTTAGTAATAATGATGATTCAGTAGTATTGAATTTTTCGGCGATCGCAGTTATTTCTGCTATGAGTTGAGGTGGAATTATCTGAGTAAAAATTTGTGGTTTAAATTCAGTTTTAGCAGACAAGAAATTTTCATTTGGCAGTTTCAAGTTGAAAATATGATTAATATCTTTTTCTCGCCAATATTTTCTACCAATTTCTGCTTCTTCTGACTCTAATAATTCATTCTGCCAGTCTGAAAAAACGATGTATTGTACTGGTTCATCATCATATAAATTGCCAGTGTAAGCATGAGTTATTTCTGTTAATAAATTATTCAGGGAAGTTCTATCTGCGTATAAAGCAGGTAAGTTTAACAGTAATAAATATTTAGATTCTGACAGGATAACTAGAGATATCTGTAATAATGATTTCTCTAAATCAAATTTTTGTTGTTTAATAGATTCAATTAATAATTCAACAGTATTATTTTGTTTTTCAGGTGGAATCGAACTAAAATCATGTTGTTTTATTAACCAATCGCTGTTGTTTTCAATTACTTGTAGTGGAATATTCATTCCTGGTAAGCAACGAAAACTAGTGCAAAGGATTTGATGTCTATTGACAATACTTTTTAAGGCAGTCTTAAACGTCTCTATATTTAAATTACCTGTAATTTCCACCGCAGTAAATGAATAATAGGCAAGGCTATTGTTAGCTTGCTGTAATAACCATAGATGTTTTTGTTGTGGTGAAATTTGAAAACCGTGAATTACTTGATTATTCATGATAACGAACCGCAGAGACGCTTAGGACACAGAGAGGGGAGAGAAATTGTTTAATCTATGGATTTTATGAGTGAATAATTATTTAAAAATAATGCTGAAAAGGTTCACCCATTGCAGTTAGAATTTTTCTCGAACCAGAGTAGGGATTACGTGCGTGGGCTGTCAACATATTATCGAGCATTAATATATCGCCTTTCTGCCAAGGATAAACAATCATTTCTTGTTGATAAGCTTCACGAATTTCTGCAATAACTGAGTCTTCAATGGGAGAACCATCACCATAAAAAGTGTTGTATGGTAAATCTTCTTCTGTAAACTCGCTGAAAAATTTCTCTCTAAATTGTGTTTGTAAACTCGATACATGCCAAAAAACAACGTGATTAAACCAAACTATTTCACCCGTTTTCGGATGTTTTGCTATGGCTGGACGAATCTGACGAGTTCTTAAACGGTTGTTATCTTTCCACTCAATCTCAATACAAGCATTCCGACAATATTCTTCCATCACAGCTTTGTCTGTTGTGTGATAGACTTTTTGCCAAGGTAAACCAAATCCATCGCCATAGTTGCGAACTAGCATCCAGCCTTTTTCTTGAAAGCGTTCTCTAATGCGAGGGTGAATACGTTGAAATACTTTTCTCACATCAGCAATTGGAGTCTCTCCTCCTTGGGTTGCAGGTTCTATGCAACAAAACCATATCTTCATTGGGTAGGTATTGGCGTATGATGATTCATTATGTAAGGCAATGGTTTGGTCAGCAGGAAATTCGGTAGATGTATAAACTTTTTCGCTTAATTTAGTACGAGGTGTGGAAGATTCTATGTAAGGCATTAATTGAGGACATACGGCACTAACGAATTGCTCAAAATCCTCTTTTTGAGAAATAGCAAAATCTCTAAATAAAATTCCTCCGTATTTAAATAGATTATTGATAATGAATTCTTGATTATTCTCAGCCCAAATGGCCAAATTCAAATCGCTAAATTTAGGCGAAATAACTAAAGGTAGTTTACCTCCAGATGGCAAAAAAGATTCTGTAATTAATTCTTGTGGAGATAAGTTAATTGCTTTAGGTTTGGGTTGCGATTTAAACGCTTTAAACTTTTGGCTACGCGCTTGTTTAAATTCCTCTTGCTTTGCGTCTTGCCTTTGTTTCTCTGCCGTTGCTAATATTTCTTTTATGCTTGTAAACCTAATATTAGGTTGAGCAACAACAGCACGCAAAATTATTTCATAATCTGTAATAAATTTAGCGATCGTAGAACTATTAAATAAGTCTGTACTATATTCCAGACTACCACTCAACCCTCGTTCATTTTCCCACATAGTAAGTAATAAATCAAACTTAGCTGTGCCATTGTCAATCTGTTCGACAATTTTCAACTTTAAGCCTTCAAGTTCTAGTGGAAGTGTTGGGGCATTTTGCAAAACAAACTTAGATTGAAACAGAGGTGTACGGCTCAAATCTCGTTCTGGTTTCAAGGCTAATACTAACTGGTCAAATGGCATATCTTGATGTTCGTAAGCAGCCAAGGTCACCTCACGAACGCGTTTTAATAATTCCTGAAAAGTTGGATTTCCTCGCAAGTTAGTACGTAATACTAGCTGATTAACAAAAAAACCAATAATATTCTCTATTTCGGTAAAATTCCGGTTAGCGACATCAGTACCGACAACAATATCATCTTGCTTTGTGTAGTAATGCATTAAGGTTTTAAATGCCGCCAATAGAGTCATAAACATAGTGACTCCTTCTCTACAGCTTAATGCTTTAATTTCTTCACAAAGTTCTTTTGATAATTCTATATGTTGTCTGCTGCCGCGAAAAGTTTGGATTTCCGGACGGGGATAGTCGGTAGGCAATTCCAGTACAGGTAAGTTTGCAAGTTGCTGTTTCCAATAAGATAAATGTTTCTCCATTACTTCACCTTGCAGCCACTGATTTTGCCAATAGGCGAAGTCTGCATATTGAATTGGTAATTCTGCTAAAGATAAAGGTTCTTTTTTACTGAAAGCTCCATAAAGCGCAGATAATTCACGAATAAGTACACCAATTGACCAGCCATCAGAAATAATGTGGTGCATTACTAACACCAATACATAAGACTCTTCGCCTAAACGCAATAAATTAACTCGCAGTAATGGACTTTTGGTTAAGTCAAAAGGTAGTTGAGCTTCTTCCAAAATTGACTGCTGCACTTTAACAAATTGTTTTTCTGCTGAAATTTCACTTAAATCTATAATTGGTACAGAAATAGAAACAGATGAAGCGATTATTTGTACGGGATTCCCATTTACTTTTTTAAAGCTAGTGCGTAATACTTCTTGACGTTGTAAGAGTTCTCGAAAAGTTTGTTCTAAAACATCTATATCTAAACGTCCGTCCAGGTAAACGGCAGCTGGCATATTATATGTAGAACTTCCTCTTTCCAATTGTTCTAGAACCCACAATCTTTTTTGAGCAAAAGATAAGGGTAGTTCTTTGTCTCGTGAAACTCTTTCAATTTGTGGCAGTGGCTTAATACCTAGCTGCTTTTCCTCAATACTTTTGGCTAATTTTGCTATTGTTGGTAGTTCAAAAATTCGCCGTATTGGTAACTCGACATCAAGATTTTTATTAATCCGGGATATCACTTGGGTTGCTAAAAGTGAGTGTCCCCCTAATTCAAAAAAGTTATCGCTTATTCCTAATTTTTCTAATGCAAGTACTTCCATCCAAATCGCTACTAATTGTTTTTCCATAGCGGTTTGAGGTGCAACAAAGTTTTTCTCAAATTCTGGAAGTACTTTATCAAGTGCAGGTAGCGCCTTACGGTCAACCTTACCATTAGGTGTTAGTGGAAGTGCCTCTAATATTACAAAATTTGTTGGCATCATGTAGCTTGGTAATTTCGACTCTAAAAAGCTACGCAGTTCAAAAATTGTTAATATTTGTTGGTTTTGAGGGACTAAATAAGCGACTATTCTTTGAGAATCTAATGAATCTTTACGTACTACAACTACAGCTTCTCGCACCGCGAAATGTTGGGTAAGGAGTGCTTCAATTTCTCCTAGTTCAATACGAAAACCACGGACTTTTACTTGGTGGTCAATGCGACCAATATATTCGATTTCTCCATTTGATAAATAGCGGGCTAAATCTCCTGTTTTATACAAACGCCCAGCTTTTTCACTAAATGGATTTGGTATAAATTTCTCTGCTGTCAAGTCAGGACGATTGAAATAACCTCTTGCAAGTCCATCGCCACCGATATGTAATTCCCCTGCTACACCCACAGGAACTAACTGGTTGTATTGGTCTAAAATGTAAAATTGTGTATTAGCGATCGCGCCACTAATCGATATAATCCTACTATCAGTTTCTACCTCAGATGCAGCTGACCAAATCGTAGTTTCTGTAGGGCCGTACATATTCCATAAAGAAGCACACCGATGCAATAATTTATTAGCTAAATATCCAGGTAAAGCCTCTCCACCACAGAGAATTTTTAATCGATAATTCCCACTCCAGCCTGCTGTTAAAAGTAGTTGCCAAGTCGCTGGTGTCGCTTGCATAACTGTTGCTTTGGAGTCTGTTAGTTTTGCTGACAACTGGATTCCGTCTGAGGCTATTTCTCGACTAGCAATTACCAAACAACCACCAACTATAATTGGTAGAAAAAGTTCTAAGGCAGCAATATCAAAAGAATAAGTCGTAACTGCCAGTAAAGTATCATTTTGGGTTAATCCCGGCTTTTGCTTCATGGAGTACAAAAAGTTGCTCAAAGCGCCGTGAGGAATTTGTACGCCTTTCGGTTTGCCTGTAGAACCAGATGTATAGATGACATAAGCTAGGTTATCAGTAGTTAGTTCAGTAAATAAATTTTCCTGACTTTGTTGTGCAATATTCTGCCAATTTGCATCTAAATAAACGACTTGACTTTTATTTTCTGGTATTACTTCTAAAAGGGAAGTTTGAGTTAGCAAAACCGGGGCTTGGGCATCTTCTAAAATAAATGCTAATCGCTCTTTTGGATAACTCGGATCTAGTGGAATGTATGCTCCGCCTGCTTTGAGTATGGCTAATAATCCGATGAGCATATTCAGCGAACGTTCTATACAAATCCCCACTAAAACTTCTGGTTTTACTCCCAGTTTTTGTAAATAATGCGCTAATTGATTCGCTTTGACGTTCAGTTCGTGATAAGTTAATTGTTCATTTTCAAATACTACTGCTACTGCATCAGGTGTTTTTTCTACTTGCGCTTCAAATAACTCATAAATGCAGTCTTGAGGATAATCAACTTGGGTATTATTCCAATCTACTAACAATTGACGATGTTCTTGTCCAGTCAACAACGGTAAGTCTTTAACACGCTGCTGCTGGCTGGCTATTATACCTAATAATAATGTACGAAAATGCCCCAACATCCGAGCAATTGTATTTGACTCAAACCGATGGCTTTCATAGAAAATTTCTAATAATAATTCTGAATCCGCCTTCACTGACAAAGTGAGGGGATAATGAGGATGCATAAAACTATGAATATTAGATATTTTTAGGTTACTGAATTGTTTTAATTTAGAAAAATCTGTTGGGTAATTCTGAAAATTAACTATACTTTCAAATAAAGGTTGTCCAACGGGAATATCACTCGACTTTTGAATTTCTATTAGTGGACATTGCTCGTACTGGCGCGTTTGATTTTGCTGTACTTGCAGTTGTTTTAACCAAGGAATTACAAACTCTTCTGGATTAATATACACTCGTACTGGCACAGTGTTAATTAACACTCCCACCATTGACTCACTTGCAGTTAAACCGCCTCGGCCAGAAATAACAGCTCCAAAAACAATATCATTTTCACTACTATAACAGCTCAAAAGAATAGCCCATGCACCTTGTATTAAAGTATTTAAAGTTAGCTGTTGCTGTCTTGCAAAGGACTGTAATGCTTCTGTTTCTGCTGCTGATAGCTTAATTTGTTGTTGTTTATAGTCTTTGCTTTCATCAGATAAATTATTGGAGGTAGAGTCAACACTTAAAGGAGTAGTTGCAGTAAATTTTTGCAAATACTTTCGCCAAAAACTCTCGCTCTGGGCAAGGTCTTGCTGTTGCAGCCAAGCTATGTAATCTCGGTAAGGACGAGGTTGTTTCCAAGATAAAGATTTATCTTGACTGAATGCTTGATAAAATGAGAAAACTTCATTTATTAACAAAGACGAAGACCACCCATCTAATAGCAAGTGATGGCGACTCCAAACAAATTGGTAATTATTTCCTTCTAGTTCTATTAGAGTGAAACGCATCAACGGAGCTTGAGAAATTTCAAAACTTCGCTGTTGTTCTGTAACTAAAAAAGCTTCTATCCGCTCTTGTTGTGTAATACTTTCTATTCCATGCCAATCTTTTTGCTCCCAAGGTAATTTAACTTGTTTATGCACAATTTGAGCGGGTTCTTTTAGACCTTTCCAAACAAAGGATGTCCGCAAAATTGGGTGTCGTTCTAGTAATTGTTGCCAAGCTTGTTTGAATGCTGAAATATTTAGTTCTCCCTCAATTCTACAACTAAACACTTCACAATATACTGCTGAATCTGGGGCATAAAGACTATGAAATAGTATCCCCTGCTGCATCGGTGAAAGCGGATAAAAATCTTCAATATTTTTTGTGGCGCTATTTTTCATGACGCTGCAAACCTTTGCGATATTCAAAGTTTAATAGTTGACAGATGACAGGATGTTATCAATATCATCTTGATTCCATTGACTAGATTTAAATTCAGCAAAGTCAGAAGGAGTAAAGTTTTGGACTGAAGATAACTCGTAAGCTTTAATTATTGACCGCAGCGCTGTTAGAAAATCGTTAGCCAACTGCTCAATAGTTGCTTGTCGATGCACATTGCGACTGTATGTCAAATCGACTTTTAATTGGTCTTGAACAACTAAAGCATTAACTTCTAATAAATGGCTTCGCTGTCCGCGCAAACTCCGGGATGAACCGCTTGATTTTTGAGATAACTTAAATAAAGAAGATTGAGGTAAGGTTTGCTCAAGATTACCAAGGTAGAGGAAAATTACTTCTGCTGGCTGTAGCGATCGCAATCTCTCTTTAATTACCATATCATTATTTAAATACTTTAGAATGCCATAACCAAGTCCTTGTTTGGGAAAGTTTTGGAGTTCCTCTTTAACTAGCTTGAGCGCTTCTACAGGTTCAGAAACATCTCCTATTTCTAATAAGATAGGAGCGATATTAGTAAACCAGCCTACTGTTCTTGATAAATCTACATCATCAAAAATTACTTCTCTACTGTTACCTTCTAAGTCAACTAATAATGATGAAGTTCCAGCCCATTTGGTGAGAGTTTGAGTCAAGGCTGTCAGCAATACATTATCCATTGTCAATCGATGAGTTGCTGTAATTTCATCCTGTAGTATGTTAGTTTCTTCAACACTTAGCGTGATTGAGATAGTTTGAGAAGATTTAACATCATTAACACCATTTGGATAATCTTTTGGTAAGGGTAATACTCGTTCGCGAGGTGGCGCCAACCAATAAGCTTGCTCCTGTTCTAACTCAATTGATTGAGCATATTCAATTAACCGTTGTGACCACTGCTTAAAGGATGTCGTTTTTAAAGGTAACTTGATAGCTTGTCCTTGTGTAAGTTGCTGGTATACTGTTTGCAAATCATCTAACAAAATCCGCCAAGAACCAATATCTACAGCCAAATGATGGATTATAAATAATAAACGATTTGGCTGATGTGTTCCCATATCAAAATAAGCAACTTTGACAATTGTTCCATCTGATAGATTTAAACTTGCTTGTAACTCGTTAGCAGATGCTTCAAATGCACTTTCTTGCAATTCCGGTGCAAGTGTTGATAAATCTATCTGTGAAATCTTTACTACTTTGATATCTGTATTAATCTGTTTACAGTTAGATTCTAAGAGTTCAAAACGCAGACGTAGAGCGTCATGGTGTACTAATAAATGTTGTATTACCTGCTGTAAAAGCCCAAGGTCAATAGGTTGTTGCACCTCCAACAAAATAGCTTGGTTCCAATAATGAGAGTCAAGAATGTTTTGCTCAAAAAACCATTTTTGAATAGGTGTTAAAGCTATTTCACCTTGAATTAATCCCTGTTCGGCAATCACAGCATTTGTGTTATTTACGATTTCTGCTAATTGTGCGATCGTTGGGTATTCAAATAAATGTTGATTAGTAAATCGCAACCCTTCTTTATTTGCTCTAGCAGTAATCTGAATGCTCAGGAGAGAATCACCTCCTATTTCCAAGAAATTATCGTAGATTCCTATCTGTTTAATTCCAAGAATTTCTTGCCAGATCTGAGCTATTTTTTGTTCAGTTATATTTCGAGTATGAACATAACTATTACTCAAGTTTGGTCGTAAATGAAGGGGTTGAAAATTTTGTTCTTGGGAAACTTCTCTTGGTTTGTTCCATCTTTCAATTCTAGCTTGTAAATCTGTTGCTGAAATTATTATTTGATTAACTTTTGAAATAGATAAAATACGTTCAAAGACCTCTATTCCTTCTTTGTTAGTTATGAATGAATCTGTGGAAATTTCTGGCTTGCTTGCTAATTCCACAGCTAATTCACTAGTTAACCAGTTATCCCAGTTGACACTTCGCCAGGGAATAGGATTTTTCTGATTATGTTTGTAAATAAAGGCATCTGCAAAATGATGTGCTGCTGGATAAGCCGCCATTCCCAAAACACCAACAACAGATGATAACGAAGATATCAATACACAAAAATCAATTTCTATTCCCTGCAATACTTTTTCTAATACAAAAAGTCCATACCCATTTGCTTTTAGTTGTTGTTCGCATTCACTCGGAGTTATTTCAGCAATTGTTTTGAATAATCTAATTCCGGCTGCATGGATGACTCCGTTAATCTGAAAAAATCGCTGCAAAGTTTCATCAATAACAGCTTGCATTTGTGATTCATTTGCAACATCAGCCTTCAATATTAAAAGTTCTGCACCAAGTTGTTCAAGAGAACGCAGCTTGAGGATTTTACGGCTGTATTTATCTCCTTCTTCATGGGTAGCTAACCACTCATCCCATGTTTCTGTTGCGGGAAAATTTGAATGAGTTGTCAGTACTAATTTTGCTCGTATTGTCTTAGCTAAATATTCCGCAAGTTCAAGTCCAATACCTCCTAAACCACCAGTAATTAAATACACCCCTTCTTCGCGCAATGGAGATGTAGCCGTTTCATAGTGCAATGATTCATAGCTTTGTACCCAGCGATGATGTCCGCGATACGCAACAGTAATATCAGTAGATTTTGTATTTAATTCAGTTAACAGTTGCTCTATGAGTTGATTTTTGAAGAAAGTCTGAGCAACGGGATTTACAATATCAATACTGCGACAGGTAATATTTGGATACTCTTGAGGAATAACTTTACACATCCCTGCAACAGTAGCTTTTTCAGGGTTTAAACTTTCAGTACCTATGATATCGTATAAATCATTGGTTACAACCAAAATATCTATAGGTTGAGTAATACCATTTTTATCAAGAGATTTTGTTAAGAATAAGAGACTGTAAAAGCCCAGATATTGAGAATTTTCAAATAAATCAATTCCTGATTGTATATGTTCGCTTGGTGTAATGCTCCATAAATGTAATATTACATCTGGAACTCGATCCAGTGCTTGCAAATTGGCAATTAAGGCATCGTAATCTTCAGGTGATTGAGTATTTATGGTGTATGTATGATGGTTATTTTGGCTAAACTGCTGTCCTATATTTACAGAAATAACATCACATCCACTACTTGCCAAATTGTCCGCTATTTCTTCTCCAATACTACAATTATCTGTAAAAATTAGTAGTTTTTTTCTAGATTTAATACCTTGAGGTGCAATAGATTGCTTCCAAACTGGAATATAAAACCAGTCTGCAATATCTAGCTTTTTGTGGTTTGTTACTAAAGAATTTTTGGATGTTCTCTGTGATTCAATCCAATATCTTTCTCGCTCAAATGGATATGTCGGTAAAGGCAAGCGATCGCGCCGTTCACTAGTATAAAAATTTGCCCAATCAACACTAATTCCAGCTAGCCATAAACGACCAAGAGTATTCAGTAAAAAAGCAATATCAGCTTGTTCTTCTTTAGGATGACGTAAAGAAGAAAGTATAATTTGCTGCTCTTTATCTTGTATATGCTTTTTAGCAAAAGTACACAAAGTACGCCCTGGGCCGACTTCCATTAGGATAAGATTTGGCTGTTCTAATAATGTAGATATACCCGCCGTAAACCTCACGGTTTCCCGTAAATGCCTTGCCCAATAAGTTGGATTTGTCGCTTCTTCTGTTGTTATCCAAATTCCAGTCAAGTTGGAGATAAAAGGAATCTGGGGAGGACTAAGTTTAACTTTTTTAATTGCTGCAATGAATGGTTCTAAAATAGGTTCCATCATTTGCGAATGGAAGGCATGTGAGGTATGTAGAAGCTGACATTCTATACCTTGATTTACCAACTGTTCTTTAAGTGCATCTATAGCTTCATTACTTCCTGAAACTACACATGAATTCGGCGCATTGCAAGCAGCTAGAGATAAATTTTCATCAAGAAAAGATTCAATTTCTGCTGCTTTTAAAGGTACAGAAAGCATCTTCCCAGAGGGTAATTGTTGCATTAGCTTTCCACGTATGGCAACTAAAGCTAAAGCGTCTTCAAGACAGATAACTCCGGCAAGGCAAGCAGCGACATATTCTCCTACACTATGTCCGATCGCGGCTTGAGGAGAAATGCCCCACGATATCCACAACTGGCTCAGGGCATACTCAACGACGAATAACGCGCTTTGAGTAAAACAGGTTTGTTTGAGTTTCTCTGCTGCGGCTGCTTTTTCAGACTCGTTGGGATAAATGAGCGATCGCAAATCTAACCCTAAATGGGTTGTTAATATCTGACAGCATCGGTCTACTTCCTCGCGAAATATCGGCTCAGTTTCGTAGAGTTCTTTAGCCATGTCTGCATATTGAGAACCCTGACCAGGAAACATGAAAGCGATAAAGCGGTTTTCGTTTGGCTGTTGAAATTGAGTGAAAACTCGTTTTGAAGCCTGTTCGTTGAGTTCGTTAAGTGCATCTTGGATATCACAGAAAACCAGCATTCGCCGATAATTGAAGTCTCTGCGCCCCACTTGCAAGGTATAAGCCACATCTGCTAGGTTTTGATCAGGATGTGACATGAGATGTTGGGCAAGATTTTGTGTCGCAGTTTCTAGTGCAGATTCGGTTTTTGCAGAGAGTAGTAATAGTTGCCAAGAACGAGAAGCACTAGAGAGTGGAAGTATTGGCGCTTCTTCCAAAACTACATGGGCATTGGTTCCTCCCATTCCTAAAGAACTTACACCAGCGCGGCGTGGGGTAGAACCTGTCCGCCATTCGGTGAGTTTTGTATTTACGAAAAACGGACTATTAGCAAAATCAATTTCTGGATTGGGTTGTTCAAAGTTGAGAGTGGGTGGAATTAACTGATGTTTCAGGGCTAGGGCAGTTTTGATTAACCCTGTAACTCCAGCGGCGGCGTCTAAATGACCAATATTTGTTTTAACTGAACCGATGGCACAAAAACCTTTCTTTTGAGTACTACCACGAAAAGCTTTTGTCAATGCTGCAATTTCAATGGGATCGCCCAAAGCTGTGCCAGTACCGTGGGCTTCAATATAGCTGATTGTCTCAGGTTCTACTTCTGCGAGCATGATTGCTTCGGCGATCGCTTGTGCTTGGCCATCTACACTAGGTGCTGTAAAACCCACTTTCACAGCACCATCGTTATTGATTGCTGCACCTTTGATGACTGCATAGATGTGGTCGCGATCTGCGATCGCATCTTCCAACCGCTTGAGGACAACAACCCCCACGCCATTACCAATAGTTGTTCCCTGTGCTTTAGCATCAAAGGCTCGACAATGACCATCAGGAGAAAGCGTCCCTCCTTGCTGATACAAATAACCAGTTTTTTGTGGGACTCGAATAGAAACCCCTCCTGCCAAAGCTATATCACATTGATAACTTTGCAAACTTTGATAAGCCAAAGTCGTAGCAACTAATGATGTGGAACAAGCGGTTTGAACTGTAATACTCGGCCCTTTTAGATTTAATTTATAAGAAACCCGTGTAGAAATAAAATCTTTATCATTACCAATTACTTTTTGATATAACTGCGCTGACCCTAATTGGTCATCTTGCAAATCAATAGATAAGTAGTTATTTAAGCCAGTACCAGCATAAACTCCAATACGACTTTCACATTTAGTGGAGTCATATCCAGCATTTTCTAGCGCTTCCCAAGCACATTCTAAAAACAAACGGTGTTGAGGGTCTGTAAATTCGGCATCTTTTGGATTAATGTCAAAAAATGCAGCATCAAATAAATCTATATTTTCTAATATACCGCTAGCTTTGACATAATTACTATCATTTAGGGAAGTCAAACTCACACCACTAGCTATTAATTCATCATCCGTAAATAAAGATATTGACTCTACGCCATCTTGTAAATTCTGCCAAAAATCATTTATATTTTTAGCTCCTGGAAAACGTCCTGCCATTCCTATAATAGCTATTCCTTCGACTGAATTATCCAGATTTGTCATACCTAGTACACACTTATGCTAACGATCGACTCCAGGGCAAACGCATCTAAATTACTCTTGATCACAACGAAGGTTAAAAACCAACGAAAAAATCAGGATTTCGCGCTTGATTATTTTTTAAGCCCCAAAGCGATCGCCTAAAATTTTCGCAATAAGCAAGAGTTAATGACATTAATTTTAGTTCTATTGAGAATAGACTTTGCTTGTTGACATGATGCGGCCGCCCTGCGATCGACTCAAGACATATTTTGTTAAATTCTCAACTCATGAAGCTGGTTACAATAATTCTTATACTATTACGAAACAAGCTCCAATCAACGAGAATTATTTTTAGGTTGGTTCATAAATAATTGCTTTTGTTTTTGGCGTATTTCTTTTTGTTTTTGTACGCGATCGCGCATTGGTTCAAAGACAGGTTTTTCATCTGTTTTTTGACTTAAATACCCTGCCAATAAATGAATAGTAGGGTTCTGAAACATCGTGACTACTGGTATATCTTGTTTAAAAATAGTACGCAGTTGATTATTAACTTGAACTATCAGCAAAGAATGACCGCCAAGGTCGAAGAAATTATCATTTATACCCACATCTTCTAGCTGCAATACCTCTTGCCACACTTTGGCGATCGCTTGCTCCATCTCAGAACGAGGAGCCACATAAACCTCTTCTAATTCGGGGCGATCGCTATCTGGTATTGGCAATGCTCGACGATCTACTTTGCCATTGGTTGTTAACGGTAGCGCCTTTAGTTCTACAAACACCGATGGCAGCATATATTCTGGTAGTTGCTCTTTGAGGAAGTTCCGCAGCTCGCCAGTTGTAGGCGCTGTCTCAGAATTAGCAACAAAATAAGCCACCAAACGCTGATTTTTTGGTATATCTTCCCGCATCAACACAACTGCTTCTTGAACTTTAGGGTGTTGTCCCAGTAAACCCTCAATCTCTCCAAGTTCAATACGATAACCACGCACTTTTACTTGATGATCTATCCGCCCCAAAAATTCTAAATTTCCATCCGCACGATAACGAGCCAAGTCACCAGTCTTATACAATCGCGCTCCCGGTTCGTGACTAAAAGGATGGGGAATAAATTTAACAGCCGTAAGTTCTGGTCGATTTAGATAACCCCGCGCTAACCCAGCACCGCCAATATAAAGTTCGCCTGGAACTCCAATGGGTACCGACTGGTGGTATTCGTCTAATACATATAGCTGAGTGTTAGCTATTGGCTGACCAATAGGAACTGAGCTTGACTCAATTTCATCCTTGGGTACTCGATAAATACAACAACCCACTACAGTTTCTGTTGGGCCATATTCATTTACCAGCATCGTGTTAGGTGCAAATCTCTTCCAGAAGCTGATACTTTCTGTCAAGAGATTTTCTCCTCCGATGATGAAAGCTCTAGTTATACCTGCTACTTCTGTTGATGATAATTGCCCAGAGAGTAATAATAATTCAGCTGGTGTGATTTTAACGAGACTCAAGTTTGACTCTTGACGAAGTGCATTCCCCAAAGACTCGATACTGTGATTTTCAGGAATAAGTTCTACCTGACGGCCAACCAATAATGGTGAGAACAAACTAGTGATAGTCAAATCAAAAGCAAGAGAAGAATGAACGGTAGTTCCTTTGCCTCGCTCAACTGTATATGCTTGAGTACACCAACTTAAATAGTTAATTAATCCCTGATGAGGAATTAATGTTCCTTTCGGTTTACCAGTGGAACCAGAGGTGTAAATAACATAAGCTAGGTTGGCGGCATTTGTCTTGCAAACGGGGTTTTCAGAAAACTCTTGAGCGATTTTTTCCCAATGGGAATCTAGACAAATTACCTTGATGTCATCAGTTGGTAGTTTCTCTATTAAGCTTTCCTGAGTTAGTAGGACTGGACTGTTCGTGTCTTCTAAAATGAAAGCTAAACGCTCTTTGGGATGTGCAGGATCTAAGGGCAAATAGGCTCCGCCAGCTTTGAGAATACCTAAAACTGCAACTACCATTAAGAGCGATCGCTCTATACAAATCCCCACCAAAACCTCTGGCTTGACACCCAGTTTTTCTAGGTAGCGTGCTAGCTGATTTGCTCGGTTGTTTAGCTCGCGATAGGTTAATTGCTGATTTTCAAAGACGACTGCAACAGCATTTGGTGTTTTTTCTACCTGTGCTTCAAACAATTGATGAATACACTTGTCTTGCGGATAGTCTGTCTTGGTATTATTCCACTCAACTAATAATTGTCGGATTTCTAATGGAGTCAGTAATTGCAAGTCTTTTAAGTGTTGTTTGGAGTCACTAACTATGCTTTCTAATAAAGTCTCGAAGTGCCCCAACATCCGGTTAATAGTATCCGCATTGAATAAATGTGTGTTGTACTCGCAAGTTGCAATTAACCCTCCCTCAGAATCCTCCATAAACACAGTCAAATCAAACTTAGATGTGCCGTTGTAACCTTCTTCATAAGTAATTGATACATCCGACAGGCTTAAGTTGGGTTTCGGCACATTCTGGAGAACGAACATCACCTGAAATAATGGGTTGTAACTCAGGTCTCTACTTGGTTTTAGCTCCTCTACCAACTTTTCAAATGGTAAGTCTTGATGAGTGTATGCTTCTAAAGCTGTTGACTTCACCCGTGCTAACAAATCCTCAAAACTCAGGTCGCCAGAAAGGTCTGTACGCATTACTAAAACATTGACAAAAAATCCTATTAATGATTGAATTTCTGCTCTGTTACGACTGGCAATTGGCGAACCTACTAAAATGTCACTCTGACCGGTGTAACGATACAGCAAGGTTTTGAAGGCTGCAAGCAAGGTCATAAACACCGTTACTCCCTGCTGACGGCTCAAATTCTTCAGTTTTGTTGTCAGAGTTTGAGAAAAAACTAGTTTGGCTTGGGCACCGTTGAATGTTTGAACTGGGGAACGCGGATGGTCTGTAGGCAGTTGTAATACAGTTAGTTCACCACTCAACTTTTGTTTCCAATAAGTCAATAGGTGTTGAATGCGTTGGCCATCAAGCGATTTTCGTTGCCAATTAGCAAAATCTCCATACTGAATGGGTAATTCAGGAAGTGGTGATTTGCCAAGAGAAAATGCTTCGTATAGTGCAGCTAGTTCTTTTATCAGAAGACTGATAGACCAGCCATCTGCAATTATATGATGCAGAGTGACCAATAATTGATAATTTTTATCATTTAAATATAAAATTTTAGCACGCAAAAGGGATTGAGCAGATAAATCAAATGCCTGCTGTGCGAATTCTCTAGCCAAACGTTGCGCTTGTTGAATGCGTTCGCCCTGAGACAGCGAACGCAAATCTTCAACGTCCAAAGTTAAGGGTACAGCTTGATTGATAACTTGGACGGGTTGTCCATCCACTAGTGTAAAGCTTGTGCGTAAGACTTCGTGTCGTCTAATAATTTCGTTAAGACTATCTTGTAAGGCTTTTAAGTTTACGCAACCTTGGAAGGTAATAATTATAGGAATATTATATGTGGGACTATCAGGAGTTAGCTGATTAATAAACCACAATCCCTGCTGGGCAAAAGATAGAGGATAAATTGATGTATTTTTTTCTTCTTGGGTAAAAGATATTGACGGTATTGCTTGTGTTGCCATTTGAGCCAGTAGCTTTGTGACAAGCGATCGCGTACTCATCCCTTCAAAGAAATCTGCTAGAGATACTTCTATTTCTAAGTCAAGCTCAAGCCGATTTTTTAATTCAAATACTTTTAAAGAATCAAGTCCTAGCGTACTTAACGGTTCTTGTGAATTAATATCATCTGCTGCAATTGAAAGTACTCCCGCCAAAAGTTCAATCAGATATGTTTCTAAAACCGATTGACATTCTCTTGGGGAAAGCGCCAAAAGTTGAGAACGGTGTAATCGAGTTTCTTTTCTAATAATCTCAGTAATCTTGAGAATGTTACTTGCAACTACATTCAGTTGATTATTTTCAAACTGAGCGCGAGTTGCACGACGTTGAATTTTACCGCTAGAAGTTTTAGGAATACTACCCGGTTTAATTAAAACTACGCCATAGACTTGTACTTCATGTTCTTCAGTAATCGCTTGCCGAATTGCACTAGCTACTTCTTCTAAATTTGGCTTGGCGCGAAACTCTAATTCTTGTACAATTACGAGCCTTTCTTCTCGATTAACTTCTACTGTAAATGCTGCATTAGCACCAGAACGTAATGATGCATGGCTGCGTTGGGCGGTTAATTCTATATCTTGCGGATAAATATTGCGACCGCGAATAATAATTAAATCTTTGGCTCTACCTGTAATGAAAAGTTCTTGATTGTTTAAAAAACCTAAATCTCCAGTTCGTAAGAATGGCCCTTTACCTGTGTCTGATAAATAAGCACCGAAGGTTTCTTCTGTCTCTTGCAAACGATTCCAATAACCTTGACCTACACTCGGCCCAGATACCCAGATTTCGCCGATTTCATCAGGTTGACAACTATTGAGTGTTTCTGAATTGGCAATTACTACCTCTTGTTCTGGTATGACTCGACCGCAACTGACAAAATGACAAATATTCTCATCTTTTAGATATGATTCGACTACTCGATTCGATTCCAATGCAGACTTCTGGACTGTTTTAATTGTGGGTGCTGTTGCTTTATCTACACCAGAAACCATGAGAGTTGTTTCAGCCATTCCATAACAAGGATAGAATGCTTCTTTACGGAAGCCACACTCAGCAAAAGCCGCTGCAAAGCGTTCTAAAGTGTCATGACGAATCGGTTCAGCGCCGTTAAACGCCACATTCCAACTACTCAAATCAAGAGTTTGTTTTTGTTCGGCAGTAATTTTTTGAGTACATAGCTCATAGGCAAAGTTAGGGCCGCCACTGGTTGTCCCTTGATACTCGGAGATAGCTTGCAACCAACGATAGGGACGTTGCAGAAAAGAAGCTGGAGGCATGATGATGCAAGGAAACCCGCCATACAAAGGTTGCAATATTCCTCCAATCAAACCCATATCGTGGTACATGGGTAACCAAGTTACGAACTTACTTTCTGGAGAATGTTCCATGAATTGGTAAGTCGTTGCAGCATTGTGTAGTAGGTTCCGATGACTAATCATTACACCCTTGGGTGTGCCTGTAGAACCAGAGGTGTATTGGAGAAAAGCTAAGGTATCTTGATGAATAGATGGTTGTTGCCAAGAATCTTCTATTCCCTGTGGGAGATTATCTGTAGTCAACCACTGCAAAGATTCTAAGTCGGTCTTTTGTGTCATTAAAGATTGCACTGTCGGCAGGATTTCTGTTGTCGTCAGCGCGATCGCTGCTTGTGCATCTTGGGAAATTGCCTTGATTCTCGGTGTATTGCGCTCGTTTCGCGGCGGATATGCAGTTACAGCCACAACTCCCGCATACAAGCAACCGAAAAAAGCAACTAAAAAATCTAGTCCCTGAGGATAAAGCAGTAAAGCACGTTCCCCAGTCAAACCTAATCCTTGTAATTGAGCCGCTATTCGACGCGATCGCCTATCCAATTCTTGATATGTTAGTGTCGCTTTTTGTGTTTCCCCATCTAATAAAAAGGTAAAAGCATTTTTATCTGACTGCGTAGAGCTTCTAAAGCGCAGTAATTCGACAACTGTACACAAGTCGCCCAAAGAATTAAATAAGCTATGAGAAGATTTATTCATTTTTACGTGAAACCCAACACCCTGTACAACTCAACTATTTAGCCAAATATTTATAATGTTGATAATTGAGGGACTATTTGCCGCGATCGCCGCCAAACATCATTTTAAAAAATTTCAAATCCCTGAAATTACCAGCAGATATTAAATGATATAAATAATGTGGCGCAGTGTGGAAGAAAACTGATAACATCTTTTTTTGCCAGAAAAAATCTTCAATTTTAACGTTGTACCAAAATGATAATGAAATATTATCATCTACTGCCGTCAGATGATGCCACCAAAAAGGAGGGATGTAGAGTATTTCTCCCGGTTGAAGTACAAATTCTATTTTTTCTTGCCAAGGGAATTTCGGAAATAGTTCCAAATCTACAGAATCGGGATTTACCTTACTACCATATAGTGCGCCAGAAGCATCCTCAAGAGGTGGATAGAATGACAAATAATCTATAGGTGGATATAATATTATTCTTTTTCTACCTCTAATTTGAGCAAAAATATTATGTTCTGCATCAAAGTGCAGGCTACTACTTGAGGAAAAATTTTTACTTGCTAAACCAAACCACAACCTAACAAATGTCTCTCTGTTGAAGTATTCTGGATAATTTACATCTCCAACAATTTCTGGAAAATACTCTTCAAAAACTGCCTCATTTAAATAACATACTAAACTGCGATCGTTATTTATATAGTCCTCCAATCTTATTTCTTTATGAGGCTCGTAACTACGTTCGTAAGCAAAGTTATTATAATCATTCCAAAAATTTTGTTTAAAAAACCGGACTGGAACTAAATTGTTTCCACATTTGTTTATCAGATAATCATTTGACCAGTGCTTATAAGCATCCCATTTTTTAGCAACATCTTCAATTATAAAAGGCTGATATTGTTTCGCTGTCTCTGAAAATTGCTTTTTAGTAGGACTTTTGATTCTTAAAATTGATTCAGTAGCTTTAACTTTCATAAAATCTCCAACATTTTTACTTATTATCAATAGAATTTTGACGCTGTTTCGTTTTGCTATTGCCAACTAAAATGAATGTAATTTTTATTTCATCTATCAACGCTCTAAGCAGCTTAGCTTATTAAACTCAACTTTCATAAAAACTCCAACATCTTGACGTTGTTTTATTATTGCTACGCATAATACATCTTAATTTTTATTGATAAGTGCCCGAAATTTTTATTAGCTAACGTCTTCTTTTGAACTCATTCATGAATAAATGAATATTCCAGACGTGTCTGCGTCTTTTTCGGGCAAAATTTAATGTTTATAACTGCGTGACTATTTGACGCGATCGCCTGTCTAATTCTTCACCAAAATCCACAACTCAAGAGCAAAAAAGGATTTTTATCTGGCTTGTAAGCCAAAACACTGAACCTCACAAACTTGCAATTTGCTGTCATTAGTTCAGCTAACCACTTGGGATTGTCTCAACGCTAAATAATAGTGATTTACCTGGATAAATATCGAGATTAATGCAAGTAATTTTTATTTATCCTTGATTACACTAACGAGAATGAGTTGCTTTAGCAAGAGTATAACTATAGATATTAATTTTTGATAAAGACTAAAGCATCAGTTTTATTTATGAGTTTTTCCTTTGCCAGACAAACATTTGTTTTGAACTGATAACAATCAATTACAAGCTATTTGCCCGCAATTTGGGGGGATCTATTCTCCACTGTATACTGATGCTGAACAGCGCCTAATTTGGCGTAATTACCTAATTAAGCTGGCATTTTGGCTTTTCAAGATATTTTCAAAAAAAGTAGTTTTCACTACTAGTAGTGTACTTAATCCAATATCAAGCAAATAAATGTTTAGAAATAATTATTGATTGATACCCAAAGTAAATAAAAAAAATTATGAATTATCTTGTGTCTTGTATCGCTTCATAATATGATTCAACTAACTTAAATGACAATCTTTTTCAAAGTTCGTCATTGTATGTTCAGGTGTGGTTAAGTAGTGCGATCGAGTGAAAGCGGATAAATGAAGTTAGATAGATTTTTTCAAAGCCTGCTGCTGACAAGTGCGGTTGTTGTTTGTGTAAGTGCTCCTGCTCAAGGTGGGGAAGTAACAGACGATGTTCAAGGTCAATCTTCTACTCAAACGATAAGCAAATCTACATTAGATGAGAAGGTTGCAGTTACAGATCCTACTAGCGCCCAAATGTTGGTACAGTCACCAACACCAACCAACCCTCCTAACCCAGAACAAACAACTGAGGAGCAAATCATCCCGATCGCGGCAGTTAAAGCAACTTCCGGCGAGAAGGGTGTGGAGATAATTTTAGAAACGCCTCTTGGAGAACAACTACAAGTTACGAATCGGAGTGTAGATAATACTTTTATTGCTGATATCCCTAACGCTCAGTTGCGTTTACCCAATGGCAATGCTTTCAACTTTCGTTCGGAAAAACCAGCTGCGGGAATTACCGAAATAACAGTTATCAATGCTGATGCCAATACTGTGCGGGTGACGGTGGTAGGTGAGAACGCTTTACCGACAGTCGAGTTATTTGATGACAACGCAGGGCTGGTTTTTGGTATAAATTCCACTGCAACTGCTATGCAGCCACCAGCACCACAACAGCCAGCAGCACAAGAGCCGGAAACGCCACAACCCGAACAAGAACCAGCAAACCAAACACCGCAGCAAGAACCACCAGCGCCATCGGATGATGCGATCGAGTTAGTGGTGACAGGGGAAGAAGATGGATATCGTGTACCAGATGCTACCACTGGAAGTCGCCTGGATATTCCACTGCTAGAAACACCTGCGTCAATTGGGGTAATTACAGAGGAATTCATTGAGGATAAGGCACCCCGACGAGTAGAAGACTTAGCTCCTTACATTAGTGGAGTAACAGCAGGAAACGTTGGACAGGGCGGACTGTTCACTGACTTTCAAATTCGTGGATTTAGTACAGGTAGCCAAGTTTATGTCAATGGGTTGCGAGATAATTCCCGCTCTCTCATCAGAGACTTTGCCAATATCGAACGCATTGAAATCTTGAAAGGTTTCTCTTCCTTACTTTACGGAACGGGATCGCCTGGTGGGGTGGTTAACTATATTACGAAGAAGCCCCAAGCTACGCCCGGTTATAAATTTTCAGCCGATATAGGCAGCTTTAATTTTTATCGTGGTGAAATTGATTTAACAGGGCCGTTAACTGACGACAAGAATGTACTCTATCGCCTGATTCTGGCCTATCAAGATTCAGATTATTTTGTAGACAACGTTGAAGATAATCGCATTTTTGTTGCTCCTTCTGTGACCTTATCAACGGGTGAAGGTGGTACTTTAACAATTGAAGGGGAGTATTACCGACAAGATAAAGACTTTAATACTGGAGCTAAATTCTTTAATGGTCAGTTTTTCTATGACCGCAGTTACACAGACCCCCGCAATAGCCAAATTTACGATCACTATCGGATTGCAGCCTACTTAGATCAGCCAATTAGTAAGGATTGGTCGCTTAATCTCAGCGGTCAGTATTTTAATACACAAAGAGAAGCTAATCCGATCTTTGTCGCACTTGGTTTTGAGGGTGATACTCTAACACGTTTTTACCGAACAATTTTTGATGACTATAATCAATACAATCTGCGAGGTGAAATCAAAGGAAACTTCAATATTGGAGCTACAGAACATAAGTTACTAGCAGGTGTTGAGTACAACAAGTACAGTTCAAGATTCAATGGTGTTAATGCTGGTTTTTTTGGTAGTATTGACGTTGCTAACCCTACTTTTGATGTTCCTATCCCCACCGGACTTACTAATAGGACAGTTGATTTTAGTGACAGCAATTGGGGCGTTTACATTCAAGATTTCATCAAATTTGGACAATTTCGTTTACTAGCAGGTTTGCGTTACGGCGGATTTGAGAATATAAATGGTGGCGTAACTCAACAAGACGATAATTACCTTTCTCCAAGCATCGGGTTAGTTTATAGCCTGACAGATTCAGCTTCAGTTTATGCTAGCTTTAGTCAATCGACAGAGCCACAATTTGGTTTACTTTCAGATGGTGGTTTTGCTGAACCCAGAAAAGCTACTCAATATGAAGTTGGTGCTAAAGTAAATCTGTTAAATGATAGACTTAGTGTCACGGCTGCACTGTTTCAGTTAGAACAAACAAATATTGCAGAAAGCGATCCCAGCAACCCTGATTTCAGCATCCTTGTAGGCGATATTCGTAGCCGTGGATTTGAATTAGATGTCACAGGAAAAGTAACCGAGAATTTGAGCCTGATTGCAGCTTATACCTACCTAGATACAGAAATTACCACAAGTGTCGTCCCTGGCCAAGAAGGTAACCGTCCAATTAATACTCCAGAACACAGCGTGGGGCTGTATGGAAAGTACGAGTTTACTGAAGGTTCGTTAAGGGGTTTAAGTTTAGGTACAGGTTTAGTTTATGTAGGTGAAAGACAAGGAGATAATGAAAATACTTTTGAGCTTCCTAGCTACGTGCGAGTAGATTTAGGTGCTGCTTACAAAATTAATAACCTGACTTTTAGGTTAGGTATTGAAAACCTCTTTGATATTCGTTATGCCGCAGGTTCAAACAATCGAGCAAACATTACTCAAGGTTCACCTTTCGCAATTACCGGATCAGTTTCAGTAGAGTTTTAATATCAATTCTTTGTTGGCTCCTAGTTAGGGCTTCAATTTAGGTTTGATCTAGGAGATAATTTTGTGGGAATTTTGAAAGCTGACTGAAGCGATGAAAATAGTGACAATGCGCTACTGGATACGTTGTTTAGCATTAATGTTTTTGATTGTTGGACTCATTACAGCTTGTAGCAGTCAAAAAGTTAAAAATACAGTTTCTCCTATTGATTTGGCAAGTAAAAATTGCCGCATGGTTCAACACACAATGGGAAAAACCTGCGTTCCTATCAACCCCCAGCGTATTGTCACTTTTTCTTTACCGACTTTAGGTGATGCCCTTGTCCTTGGAGTTAAACCTCTGGCAAGTACCTACATTGATATGTTGAATGAACATACATATTTAGAGGGAAAAGTAGATGGTATAAAATCACTAGGGATTTTTCCGCCTAATTTGGAAAATATTTTACTAGTTAAGCCTGACCTGATTATAGGTTGGAGCGCAGAAAAACAGTTGTATCCTCTACTTTCAAAAATTGCTCCGACTGTACTATATGAGTCGCGACAAGATAAAAATTGGCGAAATCTATTTGATTTTGTGACTCAGGTTTTAGGAAAACAAGCAGCTGCACAGCAAGCATGGGAACATTATAATCAACGAGTTGAAAAACTCAAAGCAGCTTTAGGCGATCGCTATAACAACAAAGAAATTTCTCTTGTCTTTTTGGCTCCCGGCGTGATATTTACTGAAGGAAACAATTCTTTTCCTGATTCTATTCTCAAAGATGTGGGGCTGCAACGTCCCAAAGCACAAAATGTTATCGTACCTTTTACACAACTTTACTTTTCTATAGAAGAATTAGAAAAAGCTGACGGTGATATTATGTTTGTGGGTACTTTGAATGATGATAGCCAAAATTTTCTCGAAGAACTCAAACAAAAACCACTTTGGAAACATCTCCGCGCCGTTCAACAAAATCATGTTTATCCGATAAATTACCTGACTTGGAGAGGAAGCAATTTACTTGCGGCTGATGCAGTGATTGATGATTTATATAAATACCTGGTCAAAGAAGAAGCAGAAGAGTAGGGACAAACTGCCGTTCGCCCCTATTCGGCAGGGCGAACGCATCTAAATGTAGTACATATATACTTAAAGAAGCTTAATCGCT